>JAGUZM010000467.1 GCA_020060805.1 Deltaproteobacteria bacterium
GAGGTGGTCAGGACGGTTTTCTTGATCGATTCTGTAACCTTCATGATCTCATAGATCCCGGTTCTCCCGTAGTAGCCCGTTTGCATGCACTTGTCGCATCCGGCGCCGGCGGATAAGTTTGCCTTCCGTAAGTCTTCATCGCTCAGGTTCAGTTCTCTCGTGAACTCACCGTTGATCTGGGCAGGCTTTTTGCAAAAGGGGCACACGGTTCTGACGAGTCGCTGGGCTATGATCGCCAGCACGGAGGAGGTAATCAGAAAGGGCTCAATGCCCATATCGATCAACCTTGTGACGGCGGAAGCAGCGTCGTTGGTGTGGAGGGTGGAGAAAACAAGGTGGCCCGTCAGGGCGGCCTGTATGGCGATTTCAGCGGTTTCGAGGTCGCGGATTTCACCGACAAGGATGATATCCGGGTCCTGCCTGACGATGGTTCTCAGGCCATTCGCAAAAGTGAGCCCCACCTTCCGGTTCACGTGCACCTGGCCGATCCCGTCAATCTGGTACTCCACCGGGTCCTCGATGGTAATGATGTTCTTATCAGGCGTGTTGATCTCCGAGAGACCGGCATAGAGGGTCGTGGTTTTGCCGCTCCCCGTGGGTCCCGTGACGAGGATGATGCCGTGGGAAAGCCTGATGAGCTTTCGGATATCCGAAAGATAGGCGTCCGGAATTCCCAATTCGTGGAGCTCCAGCATTCTGGAGCTCTTGTCCAGCAGTCGCAGAACCACCCTTTCCCCGTACACGGTCGGCAACGTGGATACCCGTATGTCGATGTTCTTATCGCCCACCTTGATCTCGATCCTTCCATCCTGGGGAATTCTTTTTTCCGCGATGTTCAGGCCTGACATGACCTTGATTCTGGACACGATGGAGGGATGGAGGCGTTTGGGAGGATTGAAGGTGTTGTAAAGAAGGCCGTCGATTCTGAGTCGCACCGTGAGATCGTGTTGGTAGGGTTCAATATGGATGTCGCTCGCCCGGTTCTTGACGGCTTTGGAGAGCATCAGATTGACGAACTGAATGACAGGAGCCTCGGAGGTATCCTCCAGCAAATCCGTGGTCTCTTCAATCTCCGCGTATATCTTGGCCCCCTCCTCTTCGTCGATGTCTTTCAGAATCTGCTCGGCCGAGTGAGGCCCTTCCTCGAAGGCACTGTTGATGGCCTTGAAAATCTCATCCTCCGAGCAGAGAACGGTTTCAATGAAGCCCTGACCCAGGATCTTGGTGACGTGATCGATGGTCTCGTAATCGAAAGGATCACCGATGGCGATGAGGGTTCTTTTGTCCCCGTCCCGCAGGGGGAGGGCCTTTTTTTGTTTCAGGTACGTGACCGCGAAGGAAGAGGCGAGGGTTGCATCGATCATGTGGGGTGGAATTTTGTGGAGCACTTCCAGGCCGAGCAACAAAGAGGAGAGCTGGAGCAGGGTGTGCTCGTCAAGGAGGCCCTGCGACTTGATGGCCTGGATCGGGGAACCCCTGCCTTCCGTGTTGAGGGCTTTGATCAGCGCTATCTTGGCCTCATCCACCCCGAGGCGGTTTCGGAGGATTTCTTCGATCTCGCCCCTCATCTATTTCTTATCCCCCTCCGGCTGAGGCTGGTTCATCTCAAAGCCTCGCTGGAATTCGTCCTTCATGAAGAAGGGCTTCTCCCTCTCCGCTTGCTCCTGATCCCGGGTTCTTCCCTTTTCCATGAACTCTTCTTTCTCTGTGGACAACGGGACCGCATCCTCCGGCTTTTCAAACACCGTGGGGCTGATGAAGACCAGGAGGTTCGTCGTGGTGCTCGTGACGCCGACCGTCTTGAAGGCCCACCCCATGAGGGGGATGTTGCCGAGGCAAGGGAGGGCGGTCTTTGAAAAATCCTGCTGGTCCTCGATAAGGCCCCCGATGACGATGGTGCTCCGGTTATCCACTTCGACCACGGTGTCGATGGCCCTCTTAAGGGTGACCGGCTGGTCAGGCTGCACTTCGACGCCCGCGAGTTTGCTCACCTCCAGGTTGATCTCCAGCTTGATTTTACCGAACTTGTTGATGTAGGGCGTCATCTTGAGCTTGATGCCGATGTCTCGATAATCGATATTCTGAGACGTTCCTCCGCCGGTGATCAGGGTTTCAGTGGTTTTGAAGGGACGGTTCTGGGAGATGTTGATAGAGGCCTGCTCATTGTTCAGGGTCATGAGCTGCGGTTTGGAGAGGATGTTGGTCGTCTTGAGGGTCTCCAATGCCTTGATGAGGACGGCCAGTGAGGGAAAGGTGAAATTCCCGACGGTGATGGCCTCGCCGAGAACCCCCATCGTGAACCCAGGGGGAAGAGCGTCAGCGGCCTTCGGCGTCGTGCCGGTTGCCCCGCCGATGATGGCTTCCACGGGACCCTTATCCGTCCTCTGGGCGCCGAATCCGTACGACTTCTTGCCGTCAACCGAGCCAATCTCTTTGAATCCTACCCATTCGGTGCCGAAGTTGAAGTTCTCCGTCGGAGAGACTTCCATGAGGAGGGCCTGTATGTAGACTTGCTTCCTGGGGATATCGAGCTTCCGGATCATTTCCTTGATCGTGTTGTAGTCGTCCGGTTCCGCATAGATGATGAGGCTGTTGGTACTCTTGTCAGCCATGATGCTGATTTCTTTTCCAAGGGCTTTGAACTTTCCCCCCACCAGGGTGCCGCCCGCTTCGGTCCTCTGTGCCCTCTCCGGGGGCGTAACCCCGGGCGCTCTTGCCGGTGTCGTGGGGGTGATCCGGGACTCGGCATAACTCACCATCGCTTGCTGGGTTCCGGTGAGAACCCTGACGATATCTTCCGCCTTGGCATTTTCGAGGTAATAGACGTTGAGCAGGCTTTTTCCCTCCGGGCTCGGCTGATCGATCTTGGAGATGATGTCTCCGATCTCGGAGAGGATATTGGAAGGGGCGACAGCCAGGACGGCGTTGATTCGCTCCAGGGCGATGACTTTGAACAGGGATGGCCGGATCCCTTTGCGGCCCTTGCCGTACTTGAGTTCCAGTATTTCTCCCAGTTTCATGCTCACATCCGTGGCTGAGGCATGCTTGAGGTCGAGCTTTTCCACGGCCGCGTCCGAAATGCCGATATCCACCTCATTCAGGATCTCCAGAACTTTCAGCACGTTGGACTTGCTGTCCGTGACGATCAGGAGATCGCCGGAGGGAACGGCGAAAACCGAACCCTGCCTGGCCAACAGGGGTTTAATGACCGGGAGGAGGGTCTGGGCATCGAGGTATTTCAAAGGCATGATCTGCGTGACGTATTGGTCTTCGCCCCTGGGGATCTTTCTTGTGCCCACGGGGAGCTCGTAGCCCGTGATGTTCTGGGAGGGGACGATCTTGATGGCTTGTTCGGATTCCACCAGGGCGAACCCGTTGATGGCCAGAACCGATTTGAATACCTCGAAGGCCTGTTCGATCGTCAGCTTTCTCGGGGAAAGGACCGTGACCTTGCCCTTGACATTATTGTCGATGATGAAATTATTCCCTGTGAGCTCGCTCATGACACGGATGAAGAGGCGGATATCCTCATCATCGAAATCAAGGGCCACTTCCTTGATTTCTTCTGCGGAGAATGCCCGAGGTGGACTAGAAAGAGCGGCAACCAGGGAGATCAGAATGACGGTCCACACAAAAAACCGCACTTTTCCCAAAATCCTCATCTCTACCTCACCCTGTAATTCAGCGTTCTCGGCTGATTGTTCCTCACGATTCTGGCGCTGAACGAATGACCGTCCTTGACAGCACCGTAGGCTTTGATCATGTCCTCTGCGGAAAGAATATCCTGGCCGTTGATACTGGTGAGGATGTCGCCGTTTTGCAGCCCCATGGCCTTGAAAAGGCTGTCTTCTTTGATCTGGGTCAGCCTGAAACCCTGGGGCCTCCCGTCCTTGACGTACGGCGTCAGCCTGACCGCCGACATGAGCTGAACGATGTTCCTGGTGCTATGCTGGATAAGATCCCTGCTGATCGTGTAGTTGAGAGCTTCAGTCCTCAGCGCTTCCCTGGGCTGCCTCGGGAGATCTTTCCTCGGAGCGACTGGCGCGACCGCTCTTTCAGCCTCCGGCTTGGACGTACGGATCTTCTCGATGCCCATGACCAGGAGTTCATCCCTGCCGTCCAAGTTCAACACCACCTTGTTTCTCAAAATCATGACGACCTTGGCACCGCTCACCATGGAACCCACGGGGTACCTGTCCTGGCGATTGGTCTGGTTGTCTTGGATGATCGCCCAGGATTCGCCCTCCTCGCCGAGGATCGTCCCGATGAGGGTGCAGTTCAAACTCGTGAGAGCGAGTTCGTCGATCTTGGACAGGAGATCTTCTGGTTCCGGCTTTTTCTCTTCATCGACCTTGGCTGAGAAAAGATTTCTTTCCCAAATGGCTCTGAAATGTTCCAAGGGTCGCTTCGCTTCAGAAATCCGGACCGGCAAATTCACCTCCGCGGCACCCTGTTGGGGTTGATCAGACTCCCTCAGTTTTGTGTAAGTCATAAAGAGGGAGCTCAGGAAGTAAACACCGATACTGGCCAGAAGCACGTAAAAAAGGTATCTCGATTTATCCAAGTTCGGTCGCACCGTGACTCCCATACCCTATCCGCTTCCCCGCGAAGGATCAGGCTCCTGGGATGCCCGCGTTCATGAGGCAAAAACGGCAGACCCCATGGCAGCTCCGGATCAACCTCTCCCCCC
>JAGUZM010000558.1 GCA_020060805.1 Deltaproteobacteria bacterium
GAAAGGAAATTGTCGTCTCCCGGCGTGTCGATCAGGTTGATGGTATGCTTTTTCCAATCGCAATGATGAATCGATGTGCTGATCGTGATCCGTCGCTTCACTTCCTCAGGCTCGAAATCCAGGTTTGAGCTTCCGTCATCGACACGGCCGAGCCGGGTGGTGGCTTTTCCGTTAAAAAGCATCGCTTCGGCCAAAGAAGTTTTGCCTGAGCCCACGTGGGCTATGAAAGCAACATTTCTCAAGAGATCGCTTCTTCTTTCCATAATCTCATCCTTTCCAAGTTATATCCGGCCCCCACTGTGCCGCGGGTCATCACATCTTGCGGAAACGGGATCAAAAGGATTTCGCAAATGCCCCAAAAAAAAGGCGACAAAACGACGCTTGGGTCTGAAGGGAAATCAGGATCATTCCGAAACTTAAAAACTACTTCACCGGGCAAATCCATGTCAAGGCCAGAAATGCAACGGGGCATTTTTTGATTGCGAAATGTCGGGATTGTGCTAATTTAGCAATTTTATGAAGAAAAGGCCCTTTTCTTGAAATGAAAACTTCTAGCCTCATGGAAGAATTCATCCAGGCCCTGGAAACCCAAAAGGGTACTCCCCCCACACGGCCCGAAACTACAGGATTGACCTTCGGCAGTTCTTGGAGTTCCTGAAAGAGAAGGAAAAGGAAGGGGGTGGCGCCCCTTCAACGGGCGTCGAATCGATCGATTTCCGATTGATCAGGGAATTCCTCGGTCGCCTCTTCGGCAAGTATCGGAGGACCACCCTGTCGCGCAAGCTTTCCGCGGTCAGGTCCTTTTTCACTTTCCTGGAGAAAAAAGGCCTGAGGAAGGGGAACCCTGCTGCGGATATCTCGACGCCGAGGCAGGAGAAGTACATACCCAACACCCTCCCCGTGGACGAGATGTTCAGGCTCCTCGACAGGCCGGACCGGGAAAAACCCCTCGGGCTCAGGGATCTCGCCATACTGGAGGTGCTTTACTCCTGCGGCATTCGGGTGAGTGAACTGGCGGGACTGAACCCGGACAGCATCGATTTCGAAGAGCGCCTCGTGAAGGTTTTCGGGAAAGGGGGCAAAGAGAGGATCGTCCCCATCGGGAAAGAGGCGATCCATGCTGTGAAGGCCTATCTCGAATCGACGGCGGGGATCAGGAGAAAAGCTCAGGCGGGTCGCGAAACACAACCCCTGTTCGTCAACTTCAGGGGGGGGCGGCTCAGCACCCGGAGCATCGGAAAGATCGTCAAGAAATACGGGAAAGAGGTGGGCCTGATGACGGACATCAGCCCCCATGACTTGAGGCACACCTTCGCAACCCATCTCCTGGACGGAGGGGCTGACCTCAGGTCCGTGCAGGAACTCCTGGGCCACGCGAGCCTTTCCACCACGCAGAAATACACCCATGTGAGCCTTGACAGGCTGATGGAGGTTTATGACAAGGCGCACCCCAGGAGTAAGTAAGGAGCCTGGAATGGTAGAGGGACGGGGATAACCCTAAGAAAGAGCGCATGGACATGAGCAATTCAGGGAAAATGCGTAGAACGACCGTCCTGGCCGTCCGGAAGGACGGGAGGTCCGTGATGGCAGGGGACGGCCAGGTGAGCCTGGGGGAAACCATCATGAAGCAGAAGGCCGTCAAGGTGCGCTTCATGTACAAGGATAGCGTCCTCGTCGGGTTTGCCGGTGCCGCTGCGGATGCGTTCAACCTGTACGAAAGGCTCGAAGCAAAGCTCGAGAAGTTCAAGGGGAATCTCACCCGAGCGGCCGTCGAGCTCGCGAAGGACTGGCGCACGGACAGGATTCTGAGGAGGCTGGAGGCCCTGATCCTGGCCATGGACCGGGAACACATGCTCATCATCTCAGGGACCGGCGATGTGATTGAGCCCGATGAATCGGTGGCTGCCATCGGCTCGGGAGGACCTTACGCGCTGGCAGCGGCCCGGGCCATGATCGCGCACTCCGCCCTCGACGCGCCGACCATCGCGCGGGAGGCGCTGAAGATCTCCGCTTCCATCTGCGTGTACACGAACGAGCAGATCGTCGTTCATGAGATCGGGGAGAATGCCTAGACATGGAGACGAAGGAAAGAAACAAAGACCATCTCATGAAAGTTTTCACGCCGAGGGAGATCGTATCCGAACTCGACAAGTACATCATCGGCCAGAACGAGGCGAAGCGCTCCGTCGCCATCGCCCTCAGAAACCGGTGGCGCAGACAGCAGGTGCCGCGGGAGCTGAGAGACGAAATCGCGCCCAAGAACATCATCATGATCGGGCCTACGGGCGTGGGCAAAACCGAAATCGCCAGGCGTCTTGCGAGGCTTGCCAGGTCGCCTTTTCTCAAAATCGAGGCGACGAAGTTTACGGAGGTGGGCTATGTCGGGAGGGATGTGGAGGCGATGATCAGGGACCTGACAGAGCTCGCGGTGAGCATGGCAAAGAAAGACGAACAGGAAAGGGTCAAAACAAAGGCCCGGGAGATGTCTGAGGAGCGTCTTCTCGACCTCCTGCTGCCCAAGAAGAGGGAAGAGATTCGTGAACCGGAGGAAGGAGACAAGGAGAAGCTCCTGGAGGTCGTCAAGGGCGACAAGTGGGAGATCGACAGCACCAGGGAGAAATTGAGAAGGCTTCTGCGGAGCGGCAAGCTGGACAGCCGCTACGTGGAACTGGAGGTGAGCCACCGGAGCATCCCCATGGTGGAGGTTTTCTCCAACACAGGCCTCGAGGAGATGGAATTCAACATCAAAGAGGTCTTCGGAAACCTTTTCCCCGGCCGTAAGAAGAAGAAAAGGGTCAGGGTGCCGGAGGCGACGGAGATCCTTTTCCAGGAGGAGTCTCAGAAGCTGATTGACATGGATCAAGTGGTTCAGGAAGCGATCCGGATGACCGAGCAGAATGGAATCATATTCCTGGACGAGCTGGATAAAATCGCGGCTTCCGGGCCCAAGTACGGGCCTGATGTATCCCGGGAGGGGGTGCAGCGGGACCTTCTTCCCATCGTGGAAGGCTCCACGGTGACCACCAAGTACGGCATGGTCAAGACCGATCACATCCTCTTCATCGCCGCGGGCGCGTTCAATCTGAGCAAGCCGTCGGACCTGCTGCCGGAACTCCAAGGGAGGTTTCCGATCCGCGTCGAGCTCGACCCTCTCTCCCACGAGGACTTCATCCGTATTCTGAAGGAGCCGAAGAATGCCCTGGTCACCCAGTACAGGTCTCTCCTCGCCACAGAGGGGGTGGACCTCGTCTTCGAGGAATCCGCTGTGGATGAGATCGCCCTGATTGCGAGCAAAGTCAACGAGCGCATGGAGAACATCGGGGCGAGGCGGCTCCATACGGTCATGGAAAAACTCCTGGATGACATATCGTTCAACGCCCCGGACATGGATCAAAAGAGGGTTGTCATCGATAAGGCCCACGTGGCCGAGAAACTGAAGGACGTCATCGAGGACGAATACCTGAGCAAGTATATTCTTTAAGAAAGAGGAGCCAGGAGCCAGGAGCCAGGAGGCAGGAGCCAGGAGGCGGTAGGAAACAGCAAGGGGTGGGAAGTCAGCAGTGGGCACGTAAGACAGCGGCGACCCATTGCCGCCATGACGCAATGACACGTTGACACACGGATGGAAGGATGAATGATGGCCATTGACCCGAAAGACAGAGCAAAGGTGCTTGTCGAGGCTTTGCCTTACATCCGCCGGTTCAGCAACACCACGATCGTCATCAAATACGGCGGGCACGCGATGGTGGATGAAAAGCTGAAGAAGAATTTTGCCCTGGACATCATCCTGATGAAGTACGTCGGCCTCAACCCCGTGGTCGTCCATGGGGGAGGACCACAGATCGGGAGTTTTCTGAAACGGCTGTCCATCCAGTCGGAATTCGTGGACGGCATGAGGGTCACGGACAAGCAGACGATGGACGTGGTGGAGATGGTCCTTGTAGGAAAGGTCAACAAGGAGATCGTAACCCTGATCAACCAGAACGGCGGGCAGTCCGTGGGGCTGTCGGGCAAGGACGGCAAACTCATCACGGCAAGGAAAATGAAGTACATGAGAAAGAAGGGGGATGACCAGCCCCCCGAGATCATTGATATCGGGATGGTGGGAGAAGTGAGCGGCGTGAACAACGAGCTCCTCCAAAACCTCCTGGCCAGCGAGTTCATCCCTGTCATCGCGCCGGTGGGCGTGGGTAAGAAAGGGGAGACGTACAACATCAATGCGGACCACGTCGCCGGCCGGGTCGCTGCATCTCTGAGGGCGCGGAAGCTCATCCTCCTGACCGACACGGAGGGCGTCCTGGACAAGGGGGGGAAGCTCATATCCACGCTTCGATTAAAGGATTCCCAGTCCCTTGTCGACGACGGCACGATCAAAGGAGGGATGATCCCCAAGGTCACCTGCTGTGCCGAGGCCCTGAGAGGGGGCGTGAAAAAGGCCCATATCATTGACGGCCGCAAGGAACATGCGATCCTGCTGGAGATCTTCACGAAGGAGGGGATCGGCACAGAGGTCGTGCCGTGACACCGGCCATGCAGAAGAAAAGGGAAAAACAGCAACGAGTGACAAGTGACGAGTGAGAGGTAAGGAAGCAAAAAAAAGAAGAAACTCGTGACTCGTCAGCCGCAGGTGGTCTCGTAACTCGTTACTGTTGAGGGTAGACAGGGGTGCCCAAGGGCAAGAAAACCGAACATTCGGGTGATAGGATGAGCACATCAGCATCAAAAAACACGATGGACCTTGCGGACAAGTACCTTTTCCCCACCTACAAGCGCTCCCACGTGGTCCTCGTCCGAGGGGAAGGGTGCCGCGTGTGGGACGAGGACGGGAAGGAATACCTGGACTTTGTAGCCGGCATTGCGGTCTGCGCTCTCGGCCACAGTTCCCCGGTTGTGAGCAGCGCCCTGGAGGATCAATCCAGAAAGCTGGTCCACGTGTCAAACCTCTACTACACGAAGCCCCAGGTGGAACTGGCGCGGCTTTTGGTGGAAAATTCCTTTGCGGATCGGGTCTTTTTCTGCAACAGCGGGGCCGAGGCGAACGAGGCGGCGATCAAGCTCGCCAGGCGGTATTGCAGGGAGAAATACGGCCCAGGGAGGCATACGATCATCACCATGAAAGGTTCTTTCCACGGCCGAACGATGGCCACCCTCTCCGCAACAGGCCAGGCCAAGATTCAAGCTGGATATGATCCCCTGCTGGAAGGGTTCAAGTTTGTCCCGTTCAATGATCTCGAAGGGTTGAAAGAAGCGGTCGATGACTCTGTCTGTGCGGTGATGCTGGAGCCGATCCAGGGGGAGGGGGGTGTCGTCTGCCCCCGGCCCGGCTATCTCCAGGGCGTCAAAGATCTTTGCTTGCAGAAAGGACTGCTTCTTATCTTTGACGAAGTTCAAACCGGTATGGGCCGCACGGGGAAGCTTTTTGCCCATGAGAACTACGGCGTCACTCCTCACATCATGAGCCTTGCGAAGGCCCTGGGAAACGGGCTTCCCATCGGGGCCATGCTCA
>JAGUZM010000417.1 GCA_020060805.1 Deltaproteobacteria bacterium
TCATTTTCTCCTGATTTCAAAAGGATAGGCAAGCAGGGGAATTATCGTTAAGGCCTTTGGATGTCGATCCTTCCATCCACTCCAATCCTGGCGAGATCACCGGTTCGCAGCTTATCGAAGTCCCCGGGAGCCAAGGCGACGACGGGCATGGTTATGGCGTACATTTCATCGGCCACGATCGAGGCAAGGGCAAAAAACGGATCCGTGCCCGATGTCAGGATCGCTGCCGGCGCTGTCCCGATGCGGAGAGCCTCGAGCAGCACCGCCGGGGTGGATGAGGAGCCCCGTGCGGAAGGAAGAGCCAGCACCTTTCCGCCGGCATTGGACCCTGATAGAGGATGCCGGCGATCGATGATCTCCCCTGTCTGACAGTCATAGCCTCCCCAGAAGGAGATGGGTTCCCGGCTGAAAAGGACTTCGCCCTCAGCCTGACCCGCCAAAACAGGTTTTCCCTGAATCATGTATGCCATAGGTCGTCGTCCATCGTGACGGAGCCTCGAAGGGCGGAATTCACGCAATCCTCGAGGCTCCCATAGATCACTTTTTTGCGCACCATCCCTGGGGCGTAGTAGGCGTACTTGGCTGAATTGGTCATGATCGTCCGGATCGCCGGGGGCAGCATCGGCGCGGCCAGGATGCAGGTATCCACGGCCACCTTCCCGCCGAACGACTCAAGAGCACTGAGATAGCCTGCGCCCTGCGCCCGCTCCCGTACGCCCCGGTTCGTGGTGACAAGGAACGCCACCTTCGGGTGCCGATGTTTACCTTCGATCAGGTGGGCAAGGTCTTTGAACTCAGAAAAGGAGAGGTGAGGGCAGCCGACCACCACCATATCAAGGCTCTCTCCTTCGGCTGTGGAGAGTTCCCTCCGAGCGGTGCGCAGATCGTCCAGCCCCACGGTGATGATTTCCGAAGGTTCCCGGCCCTGAAAAGCTGCTTCCAGGGTCGGTGCCTCGGGCGTCACACCGACCATGTGGAAAAGGGCTGTGGCTCCTGAAGAGGCCGCCCCTGCACCCAGGGCTTTGAGCTGATCTTCCGAGGGCTTCAAGGAAACACCCTCGATCACGGGAATCCTGTTTTGGGCAGCTTTCCCTACCCAGTGACCCAGAACCGGATAGAAGGCATCCGCTTTTTGAAGGGCCGCAGGGATGTCGTGAAGGTGCACGAGCAGATCGCCCGCGCGGTTCTCTGTGAGATGCAACCCCACTGCGGGGGCCCTTCCCGTGATGGCGCAACAAATGTCCAGAAGGTCGGGATAGCGTTCCGTACGAGCGCCGATCACGGAATTGGCGTAAACGATCGCGTTCGACTCGCCCCAAGCAATCTGCTGGCCGAAGTGGGGCTTCATCTCCGTCTGGTACGGGGCGCAGGTCCATGTTGGGATGCAGCCCATACGTTCATAGGCCTTCATGTGGCGCAGGGCCTTTTCAGCCCAATCCTCCGGCACGGGCCATTCTTTCCAGTGCTCCTCGTCGAGGCCGCTCACATTGAGTGTCGTCGGCACGGCAACCCTCGCTCCCTGGCTCGCGAGCCGCTCTGCAAACTCCAGGTTCGCCTCGCCGATGTAAATGGTGCTGTCGATGTGGGCGGCGGAAATGTCGAGCAGTTCCCCGGCGCCATAAACCTCAGCCATCCTCACAAGAATCGTCATCGCCATGCGGGCCGCAGCCCCCGAATCGCCCCTGAGCACGGCACGGTCGTTATGGGTGAGTTTCACCCTCCCTCCTTCACTCCTGACGCTCCATGCATCTGTCGATTTCCCTTTTCAACAGATCCTTCGCAGGTAGGGCCTGCTTGAAGATCTGATCCGCTTTGTAAAAATCCAATAACCGAATCCCGGTGATATCAGGCTCGATATAAAGGCTCGGGGAGGAAATCCTCCGTTTCTCCCGGATAATGGTTTTTTCCATGATCTGAAAGGTGTTGAATATGGCATCCGTAAGGGAGGGAATCCGGTCTGGGCCGGCAGTGCGGGAACCGATGACATCGATGGCGATCGTGAAATCGCAGTCGGAGGGCAGTATGTCAAACGGAACCGGATTGACGGCTCCGCCGTCGATCAGGACCCTGCCGCCAAGGACCACGGGCGGGAAGACGCCGGGCAGGGCCATGCTGGCCTGCACGGCTGGGATCAGTTCGCCCTGGCTCAGGATGACTTCATCTCTCGACCAGAAATCAGAAGCGACCACACTCAGGGGAATGCAGAGCTCCTCGAAGGTCTTCGTCTTTATTTCATCGAACAGGAAGCTGATGAACTTCTCGGTCTTCAGCAGGCCGGTGCCGTCAAACTGGGGGGAGATAAAATCCAGCCACTTGAAGATTTGCTTCTTCTTGATCACATCCTTCCAGGAGTCCTCCTCGGAGATGGTCAGCCGGCTGATCGCCTCACGTAACTCTTTCCCTGAGAATCCGGAGCAGTAGATCACACCTGCCACAGCGCCGATGCTGGTGCCTGTGACGCATGCCGGCTTGATCCCCATCTCATCCAGGGCCTCCAGGATCACCACGTGGGCCAGTCCTTTGGCACCACCCCCGCCCAAAGCCACGCCGATTTTCATAGCCCTCTCCGGCGATCGACCGTCTTCCCCAAGTCTTCCACAGCCTCCGCCACGTTGCCGATGGTGAAAGGTCGCCTCATGACTAAAGCCCAGTCCCCTTCCTTGACCCATGTTTCGTTCAGTTCCGCGGCCCCCCCAAGAAGGATCTTTAGGGCATCGAGAAGGGTTAGGGCCTCTTTTTCGTCCGACCGGGGACTCAGACGGCGAAGCTCGATCACCACGGCAACAGGCTTCTCGTACAGGCGATGACGCATCGCTGAGAGAGCCTGGCCCGCGTCCTCAAACCCGATGACCTCAAAGCCTCGCTCCATGAGTTCGGCCCGCAAGCAGGCGCGGGGCCATTGCTCGGCGTCCACAACCCACACCACCTGTTTCCCTGATACGGGGACCTTGGCGTTCTTGGCTTTAGGGGTCATCCTGGTTGCTTGCTATCGCCTGTGTTTGATGAACGTCCCGTTTTCGTATTCTTCAAAGGCTATCCTGAGTTCTTCTTGGGTGTTCATGACAATCGGACCGTACCAGGCGACAGGCTCCCGAAGGGGTTTCCCCGAGACCAGGAGAAATCTGAGCGGTTCATCCTCCGCTTTGATTTCAAGGGCATTGCCGTCACCGTAAAGGATTAGGGTTTCCGGTCCCATGGTGCACTCCTTTTTCAGGTCAAAATAGTTCGCTCCCTCTGCGTCGTAGGCATAGGCATCGCGGTTTTCGTCAAAGTATCCTTTACCTTGGATGACGTAAGCGATGACGGTATGCCCCTCTTTGACTGGATACTTTAGCCTAGACCCGGGTGAGACGGCAATGTCCAGGTACTGAGGGTCGGTGACGATATCCCGCACAGGTCCTTTTACGCCCTGGATTTCCCCGGAGATGATTTTTACTTTTACCCCTTCCTCCAGGGTGATCTCAGGAATCTGGCTGCTCTTGACCTCTCGGTACCGGGGCTCCATCATCTTATGGGAAGCCGGGAGATTCGCCCACAGCTGGAACCCCCACATCAACCGATTCTCGTCCCCTTTGGGCATTTCCTGGTGGATGATGCCGCTCCCGGCGGTCATCCACTGAACATCCCCGGAGTCGATAACCCCCTTGTTCCCCATGCTGTCGCCGTGTTCAACTTTCCCATGGAGCACGTACGTGATCGTCTCGATGCCACGGTGGGGGTGCCATGGAAAACCCTTGGTGTAGTCAGCAGGGTTTTTGGAATGGAAATCGTCCAAAAGAAGAAAAGGGTCGGGCATGATCGCCTGATGGAACCCAAAGGCCCTTTTGAGATGAACGCCGGCCCCTTCGATGGTGGGTTTGCTCTTCGAAACGTTCTTGATTCTCCTGATTCTTTCCATCTTTGTCCTCCAGTATCAAAAGGCTGAAAAAAACCAATGCCTGATCAACGCCCTGTTTATATATAACTTCACCGCAACCGTTTTGCCAGGAGGGATTTGATGATTTTTTCGGCCCGGTACAAGGGCTCGGTGCCGGAAGCCTTGCTTTTCGAGAATTCCATGGTTAAGAAAGAAGGGGAACTCAAAGACCGAAAAGGTCACCTTTTTTCCTGGATGTGAGGTTGCGGAGAGGCAGAAATATGGAAGAGAAGAAAGAACACCGGATGAGTCGAAGAGACTTTCTGAAGGTTTCCGGCATCGCGACCGGTGCGATCGTGCTGGGCGTCAATGGAGGTGAAGGAATGGCCGCAAAAAAGAGCCGTGTCGCATTTTTCACGACCGAGGATCGGGGGGCGGGGGTCGCCTCATCCATCAGGGCACTCAACATCAACCCGGTGAAAAACAAAGACGTGCTGATCAAGCCCAATTTCAACACCGCCGATATCGTTCCCGGCTCCACCCATAACGACACCCTCGCAAGCCTTGCGGAAGAGATGTGGAAGATGGGGGCAAGGTCCGTCAGCGTCGGGGAGAGGAGCTACCCGCCGACAAGGGAGGTGATGGAGCAAAAGGGCGTGATTCCCCTGCTCCGGAAACTGGACGTGAAGGTCGTCAATTTCGACGATCTTGAGGATAAAGACTGGGTGGAAATCAGGCCCAAGGACACCCACTGGCAAAAGGGCTTCCGTATCGCCAGGCCTGTTCTCGAGTCCGAGTGCCTGGTCTCCACGTGCTGCCTGAAGACGCATCAGTACGGCGGCGTCTTCACCATGTCCCTCAAGCTTCACGTGGGCGTGGTGCCCACGACGAGGCACGGCTACGACTACATGAGGGAGTTGCACAGTTCCCCGCACCAGAGAAAAATGATCGCCGAGATCAACGCTCCCTTCAAGCCTGCCCTGATTGTACTGGACGGGATCGACGCGTTCGTGGACGGAGGCCCCATGACCGGAAAA
>JAGUZM010000077.1 GCA_020060805.1 Deltaproteobacteria bacterium
CATCTCCGTGTGATTGCCGGGAATTGATCTCGCCGGGGAGGATAAGGGGCGACAACGGTCATTTGAAGCTTTTTCCATGGAGGAAGGCTCAAGACAGTGGCGACCAAGAGAGAAAAAGTAAAAAAAGGAAAGGCAAAGCCCAAAGAGAGGCCTCTGAAAAAAAAGGGGGAGCCCCTGAAGCCGTTGCCACAAACGGAAGTGAGGCCGGTCGCCCGGCCCGAGGCCAGGGCCCTTGTCCCCTATGACCCGCTCCAGCTCTATCTCATGGAGATCAAGAATTTTCGGTTGCTCACTCGAGAGGAAGAGGTGGACCTGGCGCGGCGGGTGAGGGAGCAGAAGGACCCCCAGGCGGTGTACATCCTCGTGACGTCGAACCTGAGGCTCGTGGTGAAAATCGCGATGGACTTCCACCGGTATTGGACCCGGAGTCTTCTCGACCTCATCCAGGAAGGGAACGTGGGGTTGTTGCAGGCCGTGCGCAAATTCGACCCTTACCGGGGGATCAAGTTCTCCTACTACGCTTCCTTCTGGATCAAGGCATACATGCTGAAGTTCATCATGGAGAACTGGAAGCTCGTCAAGATCGGGACAACCCAGACCCAGCGTAAACTCTTTTTCAACCTGGCCAAAGAAAGGGACAAACTGATCGCTCAGGGCTATGACCCGGAACCGAGGCTCCTGGCGGAGCGCCTGGATGTCAAAGAAAAAGAAATCGAAGAAATGAGCCAGCGCCTGGGGGGAGGAGAAGTTTCGCTCAATGCGCCGGTGGGCGACAACGGAAAAGAGGTTTACGGCTCCTTTCTCCCGGACCAGGCTGTGGGCGCTGATGAGCAGCTGTTCGAAAAAGAGAATAAGGAGCTTCTCTCCCAGAAATTGGAGGAGTACAGGGCGAAGCTTTCAGGAAAAGAGTTGGATATCTTTGACAACCGGATCATGGCCGAGAACCCCCTCACCCTCCAGGAATTGGGGGATAAATACAAGATCTCCAGAGAAAGGGTCCGCCAGATCCAGGAGCGAATCATCAAGAATATCAAGAAGTGGCTCACCGAAGAGATCCCTGATTTCGAAGAGAACTTCGCCGGGCTGATCAAATGAGAAAAGAGCGACATTAAGGAAATGGAAATCTCCGACCGGAAAAGAACGGGTACGCCCTGGAACCGAGTGAGGGAAGCTCTTTGGATAGCCCTTGTTTTCGCATGGGCTTTGTCCTCCGCGTGTGCGACGGCCAGGCCCCCCGGCCTGCCAGCGGAACTGGTTCCCCATCCGCCGGCGAAGGCCGTGACTGCTGATGGGGATGACCTCCAGCTCGCGTACTACTATTTCTTGCTCGCCTCCCTCCATGAAAGCGACGGGGAATTCCGTCAAGCCAAAGAATTCCTGGCCAAAGCGCTGGGGCATGACCCTGATTCAGCCTACCTGCACGGCAAGATGGCTGTTATCATGAAGGCTCTCAAAGACCATGACGGCGCCTTGAAATACGCCAAGAGAGCCGTGGACCTCGACCCGTCCATAGATAACCGAATGCTCCTGGCCGAGATCTACTCTTCGGCGAGAAATGATGAAGCGGCCATCGGGGAATACAAGAAAATACTCGACCAGGACCCTGACCAGACGAGAACGAGGCTGATCCTGGCAACAACCTATGTCCGGATGAAGCAGTACGACCTGGCCCTGGAGCAGCTGGACAGGTTGATCGAAGAAGATCCTGAGATGCCGATCGCCCACTATTACCGGGGCAGGCTCAAGCTGGAGCTGGGGAAATACGAAGAGGCGGAGAAAGCCTACCAGGAAACCCTGAAGCTCAACAGCACCATGGAGCCTGCTCTGTTCGATCTCGGGACGCTGTACCAAATCAGAAAGAACTACAGGGATGCTGCCCTGGTGTACGAACGGCTCCTGAGATTGTACCCCATGAATGTGATGGTGAGGGAGAGGCTCGTTCATATCTACTACAAGCTCGGCAGGGACAAAGATGCCGAGAAGCAGATGGAAGATATCAGGAAGATGTCCAAACCCGGGGACCCCGTGCGCCAAACCCTGGGCCTGATCTATCTCCAGCACGGGAAACTGGAAGAGTCGATCGCGGAGCTGGAGATGATCGTCAACGCGTGGCCTGAAGACGACAAATCGAGGTATTACCTTGGGACGGCATACGAGGAAAAAGGGAACAGTGAAAAGGCGCTGGAGAATTTCCAGGCCGTAAAAGAGGGGTCCGAGTATTACAGCAATGCCAGGATTCACATCGCCTACATTCTTGAGACCAATGACAAACATGACGAGGCGATCGAAATCCTGGAAAGGGCCCTCGAAATCGACAAAGGCAAAGCGGAACTCTATGCCATGCTTGCCTCTGTCCTGGAGACCAAGAAAGAGTATGCCCGAGCGTTGGAGGTGCTCGACCAGGGGCTGAAGGAGAATCCCAGGAACGCGGAACTCGTGTTCCGCCGTGGTATCATCTTTGACAAGATGGAAGAAAAAGACAAGTGCATCGAGCAGATGAGGTTGGTCCTGGAGATCAATCCCGAGCATGCTGACGCCCTCAACTACATCGGCTATACCTATGCCGAGCAGGGTATCAGGCTGGATGAGGCGATGGACTTGATTCAAAAAGCGTTAAAGGTCAAGCCGGACAGCGGTTACATCATCGACAGCCTGGGGTGGGTCTACTATCAGAAGGGCATGTATGACGAGGCGCTCACGTATCTTGAGAAAGCGGCCTCCCTCGTCCCCAACGATCCCACCATCAACGAACACCTGGGAGATGCGTATTACAAGAAAGGGATGTTCCAGAAATCCTTGGAGAGGTATGAGAAAGCCCTCTCCCACAGCCACCCCAAGAGCGACAAGGTCAAGGAAAAAATCGAAGAGGTGAAGAAATTCGTCAAGTAAGGAGGCGTCCTCAGGAGCTTTCAGAGAGCGGAGGAAGACGGTGCAAACCAGCAGACCGGACGGCCTGAGAGACGCCTCAGAAGCAGCCATCATGCGCCGAGTGCCTTGTTTCAAAGACAGGACACTGAAGAAAGTCCTTTTTCCACTCCTCCTTGTTTTTGCAGTTCAGGGTTGCGCACTCATCCACAAGCTTCCGCCGCACCCGCCACTGGCTCAGGAAAAAATCAACTTTGTCGTTTCCCAGATCCAAGAGCAGGAGGAAAGGGTGAGGTCTTTCTTTTCGAGCGGGCGACTGGTACTCAAAGAGGGCTACTGGGAGCAGGAGTCGCATATCCTGATGGCCGTCGTAAAAGAACCCAGGCAGATCAAAGTTGAGATCACAGACCCCTGGGGCAGACCGGTGGCCCATCTCCTCCTCGACGGGAAAACCTTCAGAGCCCTTTCTTTTGCTGAAAGAAAAGCCTACGACGGCGAGGTGAGGCCGGAGGCGGTGTCGAACATCTTCCCGGGTCAGCTCGACTCCCTGATGATCTGGGATGTCTTGAGGGCGTACCCGAGCCTCAGACCCTGCCATCACCCCGACTCGCGGAAAGCGGACCAGATCACGCTGGTGGACGACGACGGGAAGGAAATACAAACCCTGGACTTGGACCCCGAAAGGCTGCAGCCCATGCTGGTCTCTTTCCCGGGCCTCACCGCAAAGCTGGCGTACTCAGGTTTTCAGGAAGAGGAAGGAATCCTCTACGCCCGAGAAGTCAAAGTTATCCACGGGGATTTGAACTTGACGATTCACCACGAGAAGATGGTGTTCAATAAACCCATTCCAAAGCCGATCTTTACGCTGGACCTGCCGCCGGGGTTTGAGATCGCCGACCCGGAAACGCTTATCAAGAAGAAGCGTCTGTTTTAGCCGCCGATACTCGACATGTGTCGAATGCATTTACGAGGGGCTGATTTGATCAGGCCGTGGCCCTCGGGTTTGGTCTCGATGGCCATGTTCAGGAGCTCTGTCAGGTAGGCATCCGATTTCCCTTCTCTCAGCGGGGTCTTCAGGTCAATCTCCTGGTCGGAGAAGAGGCATCCCCTCACGTGTCCTTCAGCGGTAAGGCGGAGGCGATTGCATTTGTGGCAAAAGTGGTTGCTGAGAGCGGCGATGATCCCCACCTCGCCCTTGGCGCCCTGCAGCCTGTAGCGTTCGGCCGGTCCGTCCGTGGTATTCTTCACGAGAGGGTGGAGCTCGCCGAGAGTGCGGATTTCATCCAGAATATCCTCAGCCGGAATGAACCTGTCATGGGTCCAGGCATTTCGCTCGCCCACGGGCATGAACTCTATGAAGCGGACATGGTAGGGTTTTTCAAAGGTGAGCCGGGCAAAGTCCAGGATTTCATCGTCATTGACGCCTTTCATGGCGACCACGTTGATCTTGATAGGGTTAAACCCGAGGCTTTCCGCTTTCTCGATCCCCTCCCGGACCTTTTCAAAGAAGTCCCTTCCCGTGATCCGGAAAAACTTTTCGGCCTTGAGGGAATCGAGGCTGATGTTGACGCGGCAGATGCCGCATTTCTTGATGTCTTCGGCGTATTGCTTGAGGAGCACCCCGTTGGTGGTGAGGGTAATCTCGTGCAGTCCCTCGACTCTAGACAGCCGCTCGAGGAAGGAAATGAATCCCTTGCGAACCAGAGGCTCCCCGCCGGTGAGCCGGACTTTCCGGATGCCGCTGAGAACCGAGAGCCTCACCAGATGGAGCATCTCCTCGTAGGATAAAATAGAGGCGTGGGGCACGAAATCAACACCCTCCTCGGGCATGCAATACATGCACCGGAGGTTGCAGCGATCCGTGACCGAGAGACGCAAGTAGTTGATCGGTCTTTTATTGTTGGGAGCCGGATGAGCCATCAAGGTTTTTCCCGTTCATCACGAATCAAAACTGAATGGTCGCGCCCTCCACGACAGACAGGGCGCTTTGAGACAGAATGAATATATATCTTCCCCGGCAAAAAGCAAACGCTCTCAAGAACGGGTCTTGCGGTATCTCCTCCAGATAAACAGGATGACGAGGAGGACCGAAATGATGATGCCGATGGCGATGTTGTACTTCTCCATCATGTCCGACAGCCTGCTCTCGACGATGTCCCAACGGCTTCCCAGGGAAAAACCGAGGGTGATCCAGATCAGGTTCCACGCGGCACAACTCACGGCCGAGAGCAGGGCGACCCATCGCATCTTGAGACGGGCGATGCCTCCGGCCACCGAAATGGCGGATCGGATGCCGGGGAGGAACCGGTTGAATGCGACCAGGAAGTAGCCGTAGCGTCCGAACCACTCCTCGGCCTTTAGGATGTCCTTCGCCCTCAGAAAGCGGTAGTCCCTCTCGATGAAGAAACGCCTCCCCAGGTAACCGCCAACCATGAAAAGAGAGAGGAAACCGAGAAAACTGCCGACGGTGGTCGAAGCGAAGACACCGATGAAACTCAGCTTTCCGGTGCCCACAAGGAACGCGCCGAGAGCGGTAATCGTATCCCCCGGAATCGGCGGAAAAAGATTTTCCACGAAAGCGCTGAACCCCAGAAGAAGGTATGCCAGGAGGTTCGGAAGCGTATCGACGGCATTGAAGAATTTTTGTGCGAATGTCATTGCAAAGGACCCTGCGCCGGGGGTGCAAACCTGAAAAGGCCGGCCGAATTAAAGGGATATTTATACTCAAATCCCGTGAGTTCTCAATAGGAAAAAGAGATATTTTGCCTTGACTCGAAGTGCCGCTTCTGTTAAACGAATAGGCCATTTCTTGGATCGGAGCAACGAAAAGAATGGCGAAGAAGACAAGCCGCAAACAGCTCTTGAAGAGCCCGGACGAGTTCCTCACCTTTTCGGAAAAAGTGGTTCTGTACGCCAGGGATCATTCTAAACCGTTCAAGATCGCCGGAGCGGTGGTGGCTGCTGCGCTGGTCATATACCTTGGAATCACGACCTACCTCGGATACGTGAACAAGAAGGGCGTGGCGGCCTACAACACGGCATACGCCGAGCTCGTCAAGGCGATGGGGGAGAACCCGGAGAAGAGGGATCTCAAGAAACCGGAAGATCTCTTCAGGGGAGTCATGGAGAACTACGGCTCCGCCAGGGTGAGCCGGCTGGCGCCTCCCCAGGTGGCCTATCTCAAATTCCAGGAGAAGAAGTACGACGAGGCTATTTCGCTCTACAAGGCCTTTCTGAAAGAGTCCCAGGACACGACATACCGCTCCCTGGCCAGATTGGCGGTCGCAGCCTGCTACGAGGAAAAAGGGGACATGGCCGCTGCGATCGAGGAGCTGAAGGAGATCACAGCCGGTCCCACCGATGCCTTCAAGGAGCAGGCGATGTTGGGGCTGGCAAGGGTTTATCGCCTTTCCAATCAGAATGAGAAAGCGAGGGAGGTTCTGAAGGAGTTCATCGGATCTTTTAAGGCCTCTCCCCTCCTGCCCCTGGCCAAGGCTTATCTCGCCGAATACGGTTCCTGATCACATCCCTCAGACCGGAATCGGCAGCGATCCCATCCTCCGGCAAGGGTTACAACCTTGAAGAACCCTCCAATATCCGGTCAGAGCCCGCGTTTCCGGTTCCAAATTCGCTTGACAAGGTATATGAGCTCAGTTAGGGTTTATAATTACGTTGTAGCTGGATCATAGCTTCCAGGGAGGGTGACTGTGATCATCACGGAGATCCTGGCAAGGAATGCCAGAATGTACGGAAATGACGTTGCCCTGATCGAGAGGGAGCCCTCGAAAAACCTCAGAAGAACGATGACCTGGAAGGAGTTTGACGAGTCGGCCAACCGGGTCGCCAATGCCCTCCGGGCCAAGGGTGTCAAAAGCGGGGATAAGGTCATCCATCTGATGATGAACTGCCTGGAATGGCTCCCCGCCTACTTCGGGATCCTGAGGACCGGAGCCTGGGCCGTGCCCCTCAATTTCCGGTTCACCGCCGAGGACATCCGGTATTGTTGCCAGATCGCCGAGGCGAAGGCCTTTATTTTCGGTGAGGAATTCGTGGACCGGGTCAATGCGATCCGGGGGGACCTGGGGGGGGTGAAGGATTTCGTGTTTCTGGGGCCTGAGGGGCTTAAACCCGGTTATGCCCAGGGTTACGACGATTTTATCAAGGCTGGAGGGACGCAAGACCCCGAGGTCCCTATCAGCCTTCTGGATGATGCGGCGCTTTATTTTACCTCAGGCACCACCGGCACGCCGAAACCGATCCTTCTGACTCACCGCAACCTCGAGCACGCCTGCATCGTGGAAAACCAGCACCACAAACAGACACGGAAAGACAATTTTCTCCTGATCCCGCCCCTCTACCACACGGGCGGCAAAATGCACTGGTTCGGGAACTTCATCGTGGGAGGGAAAGCGGTTATCCTGAAAGGGATCAAGCCGGAGTGGATTCTTCAGACGATCAGCGATGAACAGGTGACCCTCGTGTTTCTGCTGGTTCCCTGGGCGCAGGATATTCTGGTGGGCCTGGAAACCGGCAAAGTCAGGCTCGGGGATTACAGGCTCGACCAGTGGAGAATGATTCACATCGGTGCCCAGCCCGTGCCCCCGGCTCTCATCAAGAACTGGAAGAAGGTTTTCCCCCATCACGACTACGACACCAACTACGGGCTGAGCGAATCCACCGGGCCGGGATGTGTGCACCTGGGGATTGAAAACCTCCATAAGGTGGGATCCATCGGCTTGCCGGGTTTTGACTGGGAATGCCGGATCGTTGACGAAAACATGAAGGATGTTCTCCGGGGGGAGCCGGGTGAACTGGCTGTTCGAGGTCCCGGGGTGATGAAAGAATACTACAAGAACCCGGAGGCCACGAAAAAGACCCTGGTCAAGGGGTGGCTCCTGACAGGGGATATGGCGCGCTTCGACGAAGACGGGTTCATCTGGTTGGTGGACAGGAAGAAGGATATCATCATCACGGGAGGGGAAAACATCTTTCCCGTGGAGATCGAGGATTTTCTGATCGAGCACGGGGACATACAGGATGCGGCGGTCATCGGCCTGCCGGACGAGAGGCTCGGCGAAATCGTTGCGGCGATCATCCAAGTAAAACCGGGAAGAACGCTGAGCGAAGGGCAGGTGGAGAAGTTCTGCGAGAGCTTGCCGCGATACAAGAGGCCGAGGAAGATCATCTTTGACGACGTGCCCCGCAATCCTACGGGCAAAATCGAAAAGCCGAAGCTCAGAAAAAAGTACACCGGCGTATCGGAAAGCTTCAAGATGTAAAGAGCGGAGGCCAAGCTAAAGAGTAAGAGAAGAACCGCTCCCTCGCACGGGGCGTGTCAAATACGACAAGGCTCTGTGAGGGCGACCAATAGGGTAAACATCAACAGGGAGGAAAACAATGCATAAACTGCTTACCGATTCTCCTGGAACGGAGGTGCTCCTTCTGGGTAATGAAGCGATCGCCCGGGGTGCGCTGGAGGCAGGGGTTTCCTTTGCGACCTGCTACCCAGGAACACCCTCTTCCGAAATCCCGGAACAGTTTTTCCAAATCAGCCGGGAAGTGGATGACCTTTATTTCGAATACTCCACCAACGAGAAGGTGGCCATGGAGGTTGGGGCCGGAGCTGCCCTGAGCGGTGTTCGAACGATGGTGACGATGAAACACGTGGGCCTGAACGTGGCCGCAGACCCCTTCATGACCCTTGCCTACACGGGCGTGAAAGGGGGCATGGTCGTGGTCAACGCGGACGACCCGTCCCTTTTTTCGAGCCAGAACGAACAGGATAACCGTTTTTACGCCCGTCTTTCAGGGTGTCCCATGGTCGAGCCGACCAACACCCAGGAGATGAAGGACTGGACCGTGGCTTCCTTCGATATTTCAGAGACCCTGGGGTTGCCGGTCATTCTGAGGACCACGACCCGGCTCGCCCACATTCGTGGGAGCGTGAAGTACGGGACCCTGAGGCAGAGGAAACCGTCATCGCAGTTTCAAAAGAGCCCCTTCCACTATGTCTGTGTGCCGGCCGTCTCCCGGAACCTGCACAGAGAGCTGTTGCAGAGGTATGACCGCGCCCTGGAGATGGCCGAGAAATCACCGTTCAATGAGATCATCGGCAACGGGAAGTGGGGAATCGTCACCAACGGCGCAAGCCACAACTACGTCCAGGACGCGGTGGCTGACCTGAAGATCCAGGACAAGGTGCGAATCCTGAAGCTCGGTTTCTCCTACCCGATGCCCAAGCAACTCTGCACCCGGTTCCTGAAATCCGTGGATAAGGTCCTGGTGGTGGAAGAACTGGAACCGATCAACGAGAATGAGTTGAAGGCGATCGCTCAGGAGAGCGGGATCACCGTGGCCATCAAGGGCAAGGGTGTGGCAGGCCTGTCGCGGCTGTGGGAGTATGATCCGGGCATGGTGAGGAAAGCGATTGCCGACTACTGGGCGATCCCTTACAAGGCGCCCCAGCCTGTGGATACTTCAGACATTCCGCCTCTGCCCGGAAGACCGCCCAACCTGTGCGCAGGGTGCCCC
>JAGUZM010000456.1 GCA_020060805.1 Deltaproteobacteria bacterium
CAGGCCTGCGGCGTGAATGAGATCCACCCCGAAGTGAACAGCCTGGTGGTAAAGCAGTTGAGCGATGGATTTATGAACACCTTGAAAATCAGGATGCCCGCGCTCCTGACGGTCGCAGCTGACTTGGCCATGCCTCACCATGTCCCTTTTGGTGATCTTGAGAGGGCTTTTTCCAGAGGAGAAGTCATCCGGTGGGGTCTGGAGGATCTCGGCCTTCGGAAGGAAGAGGTGGGTCTCATGGGCTCGGCGACAAGGGTATGGCAGCTGTACGCACCTCCTCCCAAACGAAGGGGGGAGGTGCTGAGCGGCACGGCCCCGGAACTGGTGGAACACCTGATCAGCAAGCTCGAGGCCCTGAGTATTCTCGATGAAGACGAACCAAAGTGATAAGCCCTGCCAGGGTGTCTGGGTGTTCGGTGACTACCGGAACTACTTTCAGAACCGCGTCACCTTGCAGCTCATCGCCAAGGGAAGACAGCTGGCGGCAACCCTCGGAACGGAAGTGACGGTCCTTCTCCTGGGGGATCATGTCCACCCGTACGCCATGGAGTATGTCGCCCATGGCGCGGACGTGGTCATGGCCGTCGACCACCCCGGCCTGAAGGATTATCAGGTCGAGAGCTACACCCGGATCGTGGCGGAGCTTGTGGAGTACTTCCGGCCGGAGATATTTCTTGCCGGAGCAACGGCTTTCGGAAGAGAGTTCTTCCCCAGGCTGGCCAAGCGGTTGAACACGGGCTTGAGCGCGGATTGTGTTTCTCTCGAGATCGATCCTCAAAGCGGGCTCCTCATCCAAACGACGCCCGCCTTCGGCGGCGAGCTGCTGGCCGACGTGGTGACGCCGGAGCACCGGCCCCAGATGGCCACGGTTCACCCCGGCATCTTTTCAGAGCTTCCCCATCGACACGAGGCGACGGGCCGGATCATCTATCCTGAGGCGGAGGTGGTTCCTGACGAGAGGGTCGAGCTGATCCGCAGCAGGCCTGAGCAGGCCCACAAGGGTCAACTGGAGGATGCGTCCGTGGTGCTCGTGGGAGGCCGGGGGTTGGGCTCTCACGAGAACTTCCAAATGCTTTTCGAGGCGGCGGCGTTGCTCGGAGGGGACGTGGCTGCGACCAGGCCGGTGGTCAAAGCAGGCTGGGCCGATGACTCGCGCCTTCTGGGGCAGACGGGAAAGAGCGTGAAACCGAAACTGCTCATCAGCATCGGGACCTCGGGGGCGCTCCAATACACGACGGGCATTCAGGGGGCGGAGAACATCGTCGCCGTCAACCGGGATCCCCGGGCGCCCATCTTCAAAATGGCGGATCTGGGCCTGGTGGGGGATGCGAAGACGGTGTTGAGCCTGTTGCTGGAGAAGTTGAGAAAAAGGCTATAGAAAAAAATGGAGTATTGGAGTACTGAAGTATTGGAGTAATGGAATGAAGAAAAAGAGTATTCCATTGATGGAGTGATGGATTAGAGCGGTTTTGGGTTTTCCCAGTACTCCAGTACTCCAATACTCCATCACTCCATTACTCCAATGCTCCAGCCTTCAGGTGACTTCTCATGCTGAAATTTCGTGAAAGCCGGATCAGCGCTTATCACAACTATCTCGTCAATCAGATGCTCACGCCTGGTTTCGTGCTCGGCGAGCCTGATTCGGCGGAGGGGTTTTTCTTCATGGGCGAACCGCTGTCGCCCCCCGGCGTGGAGCCGATAGTGAGGGGCCGGCTTTTTGACGAGAGGGGCGCCTTCCTTTTGCGCTTGGAAGGCCAGGAGGCCCTTGAAAACCCCGGCGGTTGCGTCCTTCAAAAGCAGGGCGGGGGATTCAGGATCCTCTACGCCTCCGGGAAGCCTCTTCTTTCCGTGCACACGGAAAGCTTTGCCAACGGCTATCTGACGAGGATCCAGGGCAAATTGTTCGACCCCGGCGGCAAGGTTCGCGCCGAACCCTTGCTGGACAGCATTCAGGTGTTTGGGAAGGGGACCCAGACCTCGGGAGGACTACTCCGCATCCTCTGAAGGCGAATCCAAAAGCTTCTTCATGTCAGGATGATTGGCGATCACTTTCAGGAGCTGTCCTGTGCGCCGCTCCAGCCTGTTCTTGATGATCTTGGCTGCAAAAAGCGTCACCCTGTATCCCATGAGGGGATCTTTTTCCAGGATATCCCGGAGCTTTTCGCCGGGTATGGCGAACACATCGGAGGGTTCGGCGCAGACCGCGTGGCTGGTGTGAGACATCCCAGCGAGCAGGGCGGACCAGCCGAAAGAGTAACCGGACTTGATAGACCCGAGGGATATGATCAAGCGATCGGAGACTTTCGTCTCCAGAAGGATCTTTCCTTTCTTCAGCATATAGAAATTTTCGGCCTTGTTCCCCTCTTCAAAGACGAGCTCCCGCTCGCTGAAGCTGAGAGCCCGGACGTGGGGAATGATTTTCTCAAGCATGCCGTCCGTCAGAGCCTGGAGCAGGTAGATCTTTCTCAATTCTTCCATCGAAGCCATGGTGTTCTCCTCTGTGGGCGCTTTAAAGACTCTAGGACTCCTGTCACATCAGGAGGAATACAAGGAGCAGCAAAATGGTCGCCAGTGCCGCCCCGATCCCGACGGGGGAGGTCCCTGTCCGGAGCGTACGGCGAAGGATCTTTTCTTTCTGGGTGAGCCGCGCACCCTTGAACCCGGCCAGCAACCAGGCCGGCAGCAGAAGGAACAACATGCTCCTGGCAGGGCCGTCCTGAGAGATGCGACCGAGGAAGCCCGCAAGGCCTCCCACAAAAACCTTCTCAGAGGCGTTGTTTAAACCATTCAAAGCCTTGTCTGCAACACGATAAAAGAGGCGGCCGGCCATGCGGTAGATCCAGTCCGCATCCAGGTTCACACACCTCTGCTCAGCAGGATAGATGCCGGAGAGGATGAGAAGGGAAAAGGCCAGGGCCGAGAAAAACAGGAGCTGTGTCTGGCCCAGCACGTGAGGCGCGGTGTAGGGGTTGTACCCCACATCCTGGTAAGGCAGAAGATCGTAAAGAGGCCAGGGATAGGAGCCGATGAAGATGCAGAGAAAGGCGGTGATTCCCATGGCCAGGAGCATGTTCAGGGGGGCCTCCTTCGGCCGCATGCCTGAATCATGGGAAAAGAACGCGAAATAGGGGATCTTGATACCGGCATGGTGAAACACGCCGGCTGAGGCAAAAAGCAGGATAAACCAGATGACCGTCATGTGCCCCTCGCCGGCTGCGTCCATGACCATGGACTTGCTGACAAAGCCGCTGAACAGGGGAAACGCGGAGATGGATGCGGCGCCCACCATGCAGAACAGGCAGGTCAAGGGCATCGTTTTATAAAGTCCCCCCAGGGCTGTGCCGTTGATCTTCCCGGTTCGGTACATGACCGCGCCCATGGACATGAAAAGGAGCGCCTTGAACAGGATGTCGTTGAAGGCGTGGGATACGGCCCCGTTGATGGAGAGGGGGGTGCCGATGCCGATGCCGCACACCATGAACCCCACCTGGTTGATCAGGCTGTAGGAGAGGACCCTTCGCAGGTCATTCTCGATGACGGCATAGAAAATGGGGAAAGCGGTCATCAGCGCTCCGATCCATATCAGAGCCTCTGTGCCCGGAAAGGCTCTTGCCAGAGCGTACACCGCGGTCTTTGTCGTGAAGGCACTCAAGAAAATAGTCCCGGTGACGGTGGCTGACGGATAAGCGTCTGTCAGCCACACGTGGAGAAGGGGCCAGGCACAGTTGAGGCCGAAGCCGAAAAAGATCAGGTAGGAGGCCAGGCCATTGAGGCCGATGTACCCGAACTCCGCAGATCCCTGCTGATGGACGTGAAGGAGAATGCCTGCCAGGAGGCACAGCCCTCCGGCCGCATGAATCAGGAGATACCTGAACCCCGCACCGAGGGATGCCCTGGTCCGGCGGGCCCAGATGAGAAAGATGGACCCCACGGTGAGCATTTCCCAGAAGATGAAGAAGGTGAAGAAATCCCCGGCAGAGATGACGCCCAGGGCGCTGCCTGCGTAAACAAGGCCGGCCACATGCTGCAAGTCGTCTTTCACGTGGAGGGCGTAGAGAAAAGCGATGAACGAAATGAGAAGGAAGATGTACCCGAAGAGCAGGCTCAACCTGTCCATCTTCCCCAGGATGAGGGCATAATCCAGGAACCGGATCTCCCAATGGGTCCCTTCCGGAATGTTGATCAGGTTGATAAAGCCGAGGACAGGAAGGAGCAGGAGATAGGCGCTTTTCCATTTTCCCTTGATGAAGGGAACCAGGAAGGCCCCCAGGATAAACAGGAGTGCCGGCGGGACCGTGCTAATCATAGTAGTCCTCCCCTCTCTTCACCAGAGGACGGAGGATGTATTTCGCGGCGAGAACCAGGGCCACGCAGGCAACGAAACCGAACACGGCATAGAACTCCGGCCACCCTTCCCAGGGGAAATGGGGGTGCTTGTGAACGAAGATCTCCAGGACGAGAAGGACGAGGAGGGATAAGAAAAAAAACCGGAGAAGCCTGCTGACGTTTTTTGGATTGTCGAACAGGTATTGACGGGTCTCTGCGTTCCCGTGCTCTGCCGCGGCAGGGCCTGATTCAGCCTTCGGGACGTCGAGCCCTTGTTCGTTCTTTGCTTTTCCGATGTCTTTGCTGTCTCTCATTTCGAAGTCCCCTATGGGTTGCTCTTCGCAAAACCCGCAACGCTCAAGCCCGGAGCCGTTCAGAGGCAGGGGGAAAGGATCTCCCTGCGGAAGGACAAACGGGAGGTTCAGAGCGTTTTCAGCAATATGATCCCCAGGTACAGCACCCCGATGGTGATGGTTATGAAGAAAACGCTCCTGTACCTGAGGTCTGCCTCATGGCCGAGTTCCATCTTTCCTTCAATGTCGTCGTCTCTCTCTTCCCGCATCCCTTAGGTACCCGTGATCCCTTGGACCACCAGCGTGGCCAGCGTGAAAAAAGGTTGAGGATAGAAAAACAGAATGACCGAGATCAAGGCCGTCAACACCAGCGGCACCAGGCAAAAAAGCGGCGCCTCCTGAACGCCTTTTTCAAACATCACCTCTTCGGGCCTGCAGAAAAAAGCCCTGTAGACGATCGGCATGAAATAGGCGGCGTTCAGGAGAGAGCTGAAGGCCAGGACGAACAGAATCGGCAACTGGTTCGCCTCCAGGGACCCCAGCATGAGATACCATTTGCTGATGAACCCGCCGCACGGGGGCATTCCGATGATGCTGAGAGAGGCGATGAAAAAGGCGGCCATGGTGACCGGCATCCTCCGGCCGATGCCCACCATTTCACTGATGTTTTTTCTCCCTGTGGCCACGGCGATCGCGCCGGCGCAGAAGAAGAGGGTGATCTTTCCGAAGGCGTGCATGGCGATGTGGAGGATGCCGCCGACCATGCCCTTGGAGGAGAGAAGCCCTACCCCGAGGACGATGTAAGAGAGCTGGGCAATGGTCGAGAAGGCCAGAAGCCGCTTCAGGTTATCCTGGGAGAGGGCGATGAAAGACCCGACGAGGATGGTCACGGACGCGACGACGAGGATGAAAGGGCTGAAATCGAGGGATTGGAGGAAGTCGGTTCCGAAAACGCCGGTCAAGACGCGAAGCACGCTGAAAACACCCACCTTGACAACCGCCACCGCATGCAGGAGGGCGCTGACGGGTGTTGGCGCCACCATGGCTGCGGGGAGCCATGAATGAAGCGGCATGATGGCCGCTTTGGCAAACCCGAAGAGGAGCAGGACCAGGAGAATCCCCATGAGAGGGCTGGAGGCGGTCCCTGCCAAAAAGCCCTGCTTCCCGAACTCAAGGGTGCCGGAGAGGCTGTAGCAGATCAGCATCGCCGGGAGGACGAATGCGATGGAGGTGCCCACGATGTAGAGAAGGTACTTGCGGCCCGAGCGCCGCGCCTCCTCGTCCCGATGGTGCGTGACCAGGGGGTAGGTGACGAACGAAAGCATTTCGTAGAAAAGGTAAAGGGTCAGCAGGTTGGCTGAAAAAGCGACCCCTGTTGTCGCGGAGAGGGCGAGGGCAAAAAAGCAAAAGTATTTGGTCTGGTCATGCTCCCGAAGGCCTCGCATATACCCGATGGAATAGGCGGTGGTCACGATCCAGAGGGTGGAGGAGACCAGGGCAAAGAGCATCCCCAGGGCATCCACCCTGAACTTGATGGCAACGCCCGGGAGGACCTCCGCGAGGGTGTAGACGATCTCCGCGCCGCCCAGAATCGCAGGAAGCATGGAGGCGACGATCGTGAATTTGGCCGCAGCCGCCACGAACGTCCACGCTTCACGAACGTTGGGGTTTCTGCTCGAAAGGAGAACCGGCGTGATCAGGAGGGATGCCAGGACGGCCAAAAGGGGTTTGATGGATGTTATCGTTTCCATGTTTCTCTTATCACCTCAACCCGCCCCATCACTTCAGGAAAGGGCGGGAAGGAGAACTAAACGAGGCTCCCGGGGACGGCAAATCGGATGACGATGTTGATGATGTCCCCCGTGTAGAAGCCCAGCACGAAAAGGCCCGCAGCCACGATGAGGAGGGGCACCAGCATCGTGAGGGGTGCCTCGTCGATGGCCGGGGAAGGAGACCCGTGTCCGTGATCCTCGACCGAAGGCTCATAGTAGCCGATTTCGATCACCCTGAAAAAAAGAACGACGTTGACCAGGCTGCTGAAAAGAAGGGCCACCATGAACCCATAGTGCCCGGACTGAAACGCTCCGAGGAGAAGGTACCATTTGCTGAAAAACCCGGCTGTGGGCGGCACGCCGATGATGGAGAGGGCCCCCACCACGAAGGCGCCCATGGTGAAGGGCATGGTGCGGCACAAGCCTTTCAGGTTCTCGAACCGGTAGCCCTTGACCTTGTAAACGATGTTTCCGACGGCCAGGAACACGCACAGGGTCATGAACGCGTCGTTCACGATGTGGAGGATCGCGCCGGTCATCCCGTCGCGATTTCCCAGCCAGGCACCGCCCACCATGTAGCCGATCTCCGCGACGATGACATAGGTGAGCATTTTCTTCAGATTCCGCTCGGCCAGGGCCAGGACGGCTGCTGCCATGATGGCCAGCACGGCGAGCCAGACAAAAGGGCCTTTGACGGCCAGGACGGAAAAGTCGAATTTAGGGGTGAAGACCGTCAGGATGAGGCGGATCATCACGTAGACCATCACCTTGGTCATGAGAGGCGCCACCAGGCCTGTGGATGCAGAAGAGGCAAAGGTGTACGCGTTGGGGAGCCAGGCATGGAGGGGGAAGAACCCCATCTTGACCCAAAGCCCCACCATGCAGAGAATAAACGCCACCAGCACAGCCTTGGACTGATAGAGACCGGGAAGAATGGAGGCGATATCCAGCATGTTGAGGGAGCCGGTCACGATGTAAAGATAGCCCACGCCCAAAAGGTAGAAACAAGCGCCGATGGTGCCCATGTAGAGATAGTTGAGGCTGGAAAGGGGCGCCCTGTCCTCACCCATGGCCACCAGGCCGTACCCGGTGATGGAGGCAATCTCCAGCAGGACGTAGAGGTTGAAAGCATCCCCCGTCACCGAGATTCCCAGAAGCCCCGCGACCATGAGCACATAGAGGGTATAGAAGGCCCCGATTTTGTCAGGGAACTCCTCTTCAACGCTTTTCTTGCTGGCGATCAGGTTAAGGAGAGCGGCCAGAGGGACCACGACAAGGAGCAGGGCATTGAGGTGATCCACGTAGTAAGATATGCCCCACGGCGGTTCCCATCCACCCAGGTAATAGACAAAGGGTCCCTTCGATACCACTCTCACAAGGAGATTCAGGGATGAATAGAGGGCGGAGGCCAGAGCGA
>JAGUZM010000582.1 GCA_020060805.1 Deltaproteobacteria bacterium
CCGGAAGGAAAAAGGCACTGAGGAAACATGGATCACCGTGGATGAGTTTTATAAGGAGATCGACGAGTTGGTTTTCTCCGTATCCACAGATCTTTTCCTCCCCTGCGGGGGAAGGCCAGAGACGATAGACAACAGCAACTGGCGCAGGCTTCTCGATGAGAACGGGAGCCCCACCGCACGGGTCATCACGGAAGGAGCCAATTCCTTCATCACCCCTGAGGCTCGCACAGAAATTCAGAAGAAAGGGGTCATCGTGCTTCGCGATGCCTCTGCCAACAAATGCGGGGTGATCTCCTCGTCCTATGAGATCATCGCGAATCTGCTGATGACGGAAAAAGAGTTCTTGTCCAACAAGGAGATCTACGTGAAAGACGTGCTTGCGATCCTGGAGAAGAGGGCATCAGAGGAGGCGAACCTGATCTTCACGAGGCATCGTGAGAACGGCGGAAAAAGCCATTACACCGACATAAGCAACGCCATCAGCTCAGAGATCAACGAGCACTACGAGAGCCTGTTTGCTTTCTTTCGTAGCCGGCCTGACTTACCCGACCACCCCGTTTTCCGTAAGGTTCTCCTGAGTCACCTTCCGCACTTCATCCGGAGCTCGTCGAGAATCAGGACCCGTGTCAAGGCCCTGCCCCCAAAGATCAAGCATGCGATTTTGGCGAGCGAAATCGCATCGACCATCGTTTACCGGGGCGGTTGGGAGCCGGAATTCGAGAGCAGGCTCAAGGCTTATCTGAAAGAGAAGTTTTGAAGAGCCACCCTTTGAAAAACAGACAGGGCTCTTGCGGCCGGATCGGTCTCTCACACTTCATATTCGCGGCCACCCCCCCACTTTTCGAGCAAGTGAATCAACTCGGTGATCCCCTGATGAAGGGGGGTTGCGATTCCCCTGAGTTTGCCCATGGCATGAATAGCCCCGTTGAGGGCTTCCACTTCGGTCAACCTGTTGTTGAGGATATCCTGTAACATGGGGGAGAGATTCTCCCCTGTGTTATGGCACACCTCCAGAAGCAAATCATAAGGGTCTTCCCTGGGCAATTGGACGCCGTGGGCTTGGGCGACCAGTTTGCCTTCGTCAATGAGGCGTTTGGCAAGGGCGATCGATTCCATCTTCTTCACCAGGTACCCGTTCTTGAGCCTGAGAATCGCAGTGAGGGGATTGATGGCTGAGTAAACGAGCGTTTTTGCCCACATATGACCTACGATGTTGTTAGAAACCTCGGTTTGAACCCCAGAGATGACAAGGGCTTCCTTGATGCGTTCCACTCGGGCTGTCATATTCCCTTCCAGCTCTCCGATCAGGGTCGGCCCGACGCCTGCGTGCCGGATCTTTGAGCCACTCAGCGAAGTCGCCCCCAGGTATGTCACACCGCCGAGGATGGCCGATCTGTCTATGATCTCGGCCATGGTCTCGATGTTCCCTAAGCCTGTCTGAATGGTCAGGATGGGAGACACCGCGGCCACCAGGTGGCGCATACCCTTGGTCGCAAGAGCCGTAGAATATCCCTTGACCGCAAGGATGCTCAAATCGCATGAATCTACCGAGGCACCATCCGTTGTTGCCCGTGGACGGATGGGGCTGCCCGCGTCGGCATCCGTGGCATCGAGCTTTACCAGGCGAATTCCACTCGCATTGATCTCCTTGACCACTTCAGGGTCCCAGTCAAGGAAGAGCACTTCATGGCCTCCCCTCGCCAGCTTGAACCCAAAAAGCTTTCCCACGGCACCAGCGCCCACAATCAGGATTTTCATGACTCGACCTCCTGCATTTCAGCAAACCATGCCCCCGCCTCGTGGGGGAATTCTCACACAAATGGGCGATTTGCACAAGTTTTCCGCTGAAAACGGAAAGAGAACCGAGCCTATTCGAAGGCCCGTTCCGGTGTCACCGCATTACCTGAGGGGATCATCAGAAGGGCGGCGAGCCCGGGAAGATGGGTGTCGTGCCCGGGCAGCGACCGAGGCAAAAAGACAACCCATGCCTAGGCTCCCGAATGCGAGGGTCCAGGCCCAGGCATTTTCTTTTCCTCCCACGATATCCAGGATGACCCCGAATACGAGGGGTGCGATGAACCCTGCCCCGAAGCCCGCAAAGGAATAAACCGCCATGGCTGCTCCGCGCTGATGCTGCGGGGTTGTAGCGACCAGCCCCGCGGTGAGCGCAGCGGAATCGGACATGATCGCGATGTAGTAAAGCGTCAGGACGAGAAGCATCGCCCACCAAGGCCAGGAAGCAGCCAACCCGGCGAGCCAGGCGAGGCAGCCGGAAGCGGCCATCGCCAACGATATGTAGCGTGTCCTGCCAAAGCGGCCGGCCGCTTCGTTGCCCAAGACGCTCGCCGGTATTCCCAGCAGGTTGATCAACGCCGCCGCTTCCGTGGCGCCGATCGGGTCAACCGTTCGCGAGAGACCGTAGCCGAAGATGACAAAGGCGACCAGCCAAGATCTCAGTCCGAACAACTCCCAGCAGTGCACCCCGTAGCGCAGGACGTAGCTGAGTACCGCGCGATCAGCCAGGACCCTGAAGCCGGACAGCAAACCCGGTGGGCGGTGGAGGGAGGGCTGCCTCTGCAGGGGCTTTAACCCGAAAAAGGCTATTAATGCAGCCAGGAAGGGCCCTGCCGCGAGCAAGCCGAACGCCCAATCCCAGGGTGTGATACGGCCAAGCCACCCGGCAAGCAAGAACGACGTGCTCGTGCCGACACCGAAGGTGCTCGTGTAGAATGCGATGAACCGGCTCTGGCGTGGTCCCGTCACCCGGTCGGTCAGGGCCTTCAGGCCCGGCATGTAGGTGCCTCCGAGGCCCGCACCCGCCAGGGCCTGGAAGAGCGCAGCGCTGACCACTCCCTCGGCAAACAACGCAAATCCGAGGTTGCTGAAGCCAGCAAGCAAGCAGCAACCGGCATGGATCCGCCGCGCATCGAAGCGGTCGGTGAGACTGGCGAGGAAAGGGACAGCACCCATGTAGCCTGCAAAGAACGCCCCTCCGATGAACCCTGCCTCTGAATTGCTGATGCTCCAGGTGTCCCGCAATAATGCGAGAAAGGCAGGATAAGCGGCAAACCCCGTCATGCTGAGGGCCTCTGCCAGGCAGATCAGCCCCACGATGCTGAAGGGTTTGGAATCCGTATGGTCAGAGCCTGATTTTGAGTCAACCACCTTCCATTTACCCCTCCTCCGCAGGTCGAACCCTCAAAACCATAAACGACTTTCTGCACCGCCTCAATCAGTTTCTTTTCAAATCCTAGAATGCAATAATCCGTGCCGCTTGAGAAAGGTAAAAGGCACCCCTGCGCAGCTCCGGAGGGTTGACGATCGATCTTCCAAACAGGATCGGAGGAGGGCTCGCGCCCTTTCGAGCCTAAATGCCCTCTCCGTGGGCGAAGCTATGTTCCTGGGCGTTGGCTTGGGTGATCTTGGAGTCGGGAGGAACGCTGTGGGTGAGCCACACGTTGCCGCCGACAGAGGACCCGCGCCCGACGGTGATTCTCCCCAAGAGAGTCGCCCCGGAATAGATCACCACGTCGTCTTCCACCACAGGATGACGGAGAATGCCTTTGATGGGTTTGCCCTGCTCATCCAGGGGGAAACTCTTTGCGCCAAGCGTGACGCCCTGGTAGATGCGGACGCGATCGCCGATGATGGTCGTCTCCCCGATCACCACTCCGGTTCCATGATCCATGAAGAACTTCTCGCCGATCTCCGCTCCCGGATGGATGTCGATCCCGGTGATGGAGTGAGCGTGTTCGGTGATAATCCGTGGAATCAAGGGAACCTTGAGCCGGTGGAGTTCGTGGGCGATGCGGTAGTTGGTTATGGCAAGCAGGCCCGGGTAGCAAAAGATAGTCTCGTCGGGACTGGTGGCGGCCGGATCCCCTTCATAGGCGGCTTGGACGTCTGTCGCCAGAAGGTGTCGGACATGCGGCAGCGCGTTGAGAAACTCACAGGTAACCCTGAAGGCGTCCTTTTCGCACTTTGGACAGTGGGTGGCGTCCTCCCCGCACGTGAAGCAGAGGCCACGCTTGATCTGCTCCTGCATGGTGCGGAGCACCCGATCCAGTGTACACCCCACATAGAAACGCATGGATTCATCGCTGAGGTCCGAGGAACCGAAATACCCTGGGAATAGAACGGACCGGAGGGACTCCACCATCTCGATCAAGAGATCTCTTGAGGGTAGGACGGAGCGACTTTGTTTCTTAGAGGCGCGCCGCGATAGACCATCGTTGGCATGGCAAAGCGATTCTACGACCTCAGACAGGGAGGGAAAATTCATTTCGGTACAAGAAACCGCGTTGGTCTTTGAATTGGAAGGGTTGCCCATGCTTTTCACCCCTCCGGTTCCTCAAACAACCACGTGCTCAAGTAGCGCTCCCCTGTGTCGCATAGCACGGTGACAATCAGCTTGCCTTCATTTTCCGGGCGGGCGGCAACCTTCAGGGCCGCCCACACGTTGGCGCCCGCGGAAATCCCGGCAAGGATGCCTTCCTCTTTAGCCAGCCTCCGCGCCATGTCCC
>JAGUZM010000100.1 GCA_020060805.1 Deltaproteobacteria bacterium
CACTTTCCGGATGCCGTCCTGCATCAGGGTCGTCATCCCGTCTTCGATCGCCTGGGCCCTGATCTCCTCCATCTTGGCACGGCCCTGAATCAGGGACTTGAGAGGATCGGTTCCCACGATGATTTCATGGATGCCCGCCCGGCCCTTGTACCCCGAGTTCCCGCATCTGGAGCACCCCTTGGGCTTGTGCAGGACAAAATCGTTGTTGTAGGGGAATCCGATGGCCTCCAGGTCGCCGTCATAAGACCTGGCCAGGGCATCGTACTCTTCTCTGGTGGGATGGTATTTCTCTTTGCAGTCCTTGCAGAGGGTCCTGACAAGGCGCTGGGCAAGGACGCCGAGCAGGGCATCAGCGAAATTGAAAGGGTCCATGCCCATGTCCAGGAGCCGGGTGATCGTTTCCGGTGCGCTGTTGGTGTGGAGGGTGCTGAAAACGAGGTGACCGGTGAGGGAGGCCTCGATGCCGGTCGCAACGGTCTCGTGGTCGCGCATTTCACCCACCATGATGACATCGGGGTCAGCGCGCAAGAAAGACCGCATCGCCGTGGCAAAATCAAACCCGATTTTGGGGTGAACCTGGACCTGCCGGAGCCCTTCCTGGGTGATTTCCACGGGATCTTCAGCGGTCCATATTTTGGTCTCGGGTTTGTTGATGTGGTGCAGGGCCGCGTGGAGGGTCGTGGTCTTGCCGCTTCCCGTCGGGCCGACGACCAGGACGATTCCGTAGGGCTTGGAGATCATTTCCGTGAAAACCTGGTAGTTCCTCTCGCTCATGCCCATTTTTTCCAGAGGCATGGGCTCGCCCGCTGCGAGGAGCCGCAGGACCACGTCTTCGTTCCCGCCGGAGGTGGGAATCGTGGCGACGCGGAGTTCGATGTCCAGGGGTGCGTACTTCCGGAATTTGATCTTGCCGTCCTGGGGCAACCTCCTTTCCGAGATATCCAGATCCGACATGATCTTGAGACGCGATACGATGGCCCTTTTGTAGGTGTAGGGAATCGTCTGGTACAGCTGGCAGGCGCCGTCCACGCGGAACCTGATATGGGCGTTATTCTTGCCCTGGCGCGGCTCGATATGGATATCCGAGGCGCCGCGGTTGTTTGCATCGACGATCATCTTGTTCACGAGTTGGACAATGGCGCTGTCCTCCTCGCTCATCCTCTCCAGTTCGTCCGCGTTCTCTTCGTCCGTGGCCTCGAGCTGCCCGAGAATATCCTCGATGCTCCCGGATTCCTCCATCATGCCCGTCCTCTTCACGTCGAAGAAGAGGTCGATCATCTTGAAGATATCTTCTTTCAGGGCGACGCAGTACTCGAATTCATTCCCGGGGATCAGCCTTCGAATCGTGTCTCTGGCAGGCAGGTAGTCCGGGTTTTCCATGGCGATAACCATCTTGTTCCCGGTCTGGGACACGGGGACAAAGATATTGCTCTTGAGGAAACTCGGCCGCAGGCCTTTGATGATATCCCCCGGAATCACCATCTTATCGTCATACGGGATAAACCGGGTTTTGTAGTAGGCGGACAGGGATTTCCCGATATCGTCCTTGGAAACCTGGAGGTTATTGATGAGCAGGGACTCCACGGGTTTCCTGGTTTTACGCGCTGTGGCGATGCACTGTTCAAGATCTTTTATCGTAATGATATTGTTGGCGATGAGGTAGTCGAACTTGGTGGGCCGTCTCTTCTGGCTCGCTTTCTGGTTGTTGAAAAAGGCGATGCCCAGAATCTTGGCGATCTCCTGCACAGAGGTATGGTCTTCCAGGGTAAATGGGGTGCCGCTCCTCTTGTTGATGAGCTGGATCACGCCCATGAGGTACCGGTTGTAGGAAATCGGGGCTGCCAGGACTTGCTTTGTCTTGTACCCCGTTTTCTGGTCCCACGACCGATCGAAGCTGAGATCCTGGTTAATGCGTTTCAGTTCCTCCGCGTCATAGGCGTCTGCCACGGTGATGACCCGTCCGGAGGCGGCGCAGTACCCGGCAAGACTCTCCGATCCTATGCCCACACGGATCTCCGCCACCTCGTTACCCGTCTTGAACCGCGAGACGACCTGCTTCTTGACGCCGTCCACCATGTATATGGTGATCCTCTCGGCGTCGAATAGGCCCAGGATCTCCTCCTGGAGGTTCAAGAGGATCTCGTTCGTATCCCGGGTCGAATGGATCTTGTTGGTGATCGCATTCAGCCTTTTCTGGAATCGTAACTGGTCCTCTAGGGCCTTCCCTGATGGGGGGGGTTGCTCTGCGTCTCGCACGATGGCGGCCATGGGTTGCCTTTCAGGTTTGTTTTGACCTTTCAATTGTATAAAATTCACAGGAAATTTCAACCAATTTGTTTGCAATTCTCCCTCAAATCATCTATGATACATCACTATATAATAAAATGATATCAGGTACTTAAATTTGTTTATAGATAGCCATGCCCACCTGGAGATGGATGAGTTCAGCAAGGACCGGGTAGAGGTCCTCCAAAGGGCTCTGGAAGCCCGGTTGACCCACATCGTCACCATCGGCACAGACCCGGAAAGTTCCCGCCAGGCCCTGGCCCTGGCAGACAAATACGGCTGTATTTACGCTACCGTGGGTTGCCACCCCCATCATGCCGGTGACCTGGACCCCAGGGGGCTGGAGGTGCTCGTATCTCTCGCTTCCAAACCCAAGGTGGTCGCCTGGGGAGAAATAGGCCTTGACCTCTTCCGTCGCTATTCACCCCCCCGGAAACAAATGGAAGCCTTTGAATTGCAGCTCGAAACCGCTGCCGGCCTTGGCCTGCCCGTGATCATCCACAGCCGGGATGCGGATAGAGAAGTATATGATATTCTTAAAAAAAGGGCTGGAAGCCATGGCGGTGTGATCCACTGTTTCTCAGGGACCTACGAGCTTGCCATGGCCTACGTGGACCTGGGTTACATCATCTCCATCCCAGGCACGGTGACGTACAAGAAGGCGACGGCCATTCACGATGTGGCGCGGCGGATTCCCTTGGAATCCCTGATCATTGAGACCGATGCGCCCTATCTCGCCCCTGTCCCGTTCCGGGGAAGGAGGAACGAACCCGCTTACGTGGTCCACACGGCCCGACGGATCGCGGAACTTAGACAGGTCCCCCTCGAAGAGGTGGCTTACCGTACCGCGGAAAACACCAGAAGGATCTTTCGCCTTGACCATGACCCTCCCCTTCATCAATAAACAAAACCCCTTGCTCCTGGCTTCCGCATCACCCCGGAGACGAAGGCTGCTCGAGCAGGTGGGCCTGCCCTTCCTCGCCCTGGCCAGCCATATTGAAGAGGAGCTGGTAGGGCCTGACCCGTCCTCGAGCACGCTCATCCTTGCGGAGAGGAAGGCAGGATCTCTAACCGGACACCATGAAAGGCGCTGGGTCCTGGGGGCGGACACCATCGTGGTAATGGGGGAAAGGATTCTCGGAAAACCACGGGATCAGGAAGAAGCCCGGTCCATGCTCCTTCTGCTGAGCGGCAGGGAGCACAGGGTCATCACCGGCTTTTCCCTCATCGATCCCCGGGGTGTCGCGGCCCATAAGGAGGCTGTGGAAACCCTGGTGAGGTTCAAGGCCCTGACCTCAGAAGAAATCGAAGCGTACATCGCCACAGGGGAGTGTTTCGGAAAAGCGGGGGGTTACGCGATCCAGGGGATCGGCGCGTTCCTGGTGGAAGAAATCAGAGGATCCTACACCAATGTGGTGGGCCTGCCCATATGCGCTCTGATAAAGGCGCTCCTCGCTTCCGGCGCTCTGGAGACCTTCCCTCTTCCTCAGGGGATACAGAGCGCCCCTGACAGGGCTTGAGGACCGGCGCTGACGCGCCTTGAGGAGCGGGCTGCAAAGCAGCCCTTGAGGGCGGAGTCAAAAGCACTTGCCTCAAGCGAGGCGTTTTCCCTCCGAAGTAGCTCTGCTACGGAGGACGGGGAGCCGAGCGCTCCTCGAACGAAACGAAGTGGAGTGCTCCTCGAGTGAAGCGATCCCAATATGGTTCTTGATTGGCTGTTCCGTGAAAGCCCTCCGCCCGCCTCAACCATCACCTAAAGCCGGCCACCGGTTCGCTGGCGGCGGATTTCGGACAGGATGATCCCCGTTGCCACAGAAAGGTTCAGGGACTCAACCGCTCCGGCCCCGGGCACGCTGACAAGGTCATGGCACTTCTCCCTGACCAGCCGGCTCAGCCCAGTGCTTTCGCTCCCCACGGCCAGCACCACGTCGCGCACCCAGTCGAATTCATAGACGGGCCGGGGGCTCTCGCCCGCAGCGCCAATAATCCAGAACCCTTTCCCTGAGAGGAAATCGAGCGCCCTGGGGAGGTTGACCACCCTGGCGATAGGAAGATGGTGATGGGTCCCTGCGCATCTTTTGATCACCTTCCCGCTGACTCCCGCGGACCGGTCCTTGGGCAGGATCAGGCCGTGGGCTCCGAAAAAAGCGCAAGTCCGTATCAGAGCGCCCAGGTTCCCTTCATCCGTGATGTGATCCGCTGCGACCAACAAGCCTTTTCCAGGCTCTGTCCCGGCATCCTCCAGCACATCTTCCAGGCCTGAATAGGCGAAATCACGGCCAAAGGCCAGGACTCCCTGATGGTTGATGCCCGGTGCGATGTTGTCGAATTCTTCTGCTCCTTTAAAGAAAACGGGGATTCCCCTCTCTCGGGCGAGGTGAATGATCTCTTCAGCCCTCCCTCCTCTTTTCCCCTCCTTCACCCAAACGGCGCTTATCCCCCTGGGCCCCAAAAGCAGGCCCTCTTTCACGGAGTGAAACCCTGGGATCGGGCCGCCCGGGCCTTCCATTTCTCTATCCTTGGATTTTCTTTTCATGGGAGGCTTGGTTTCGTTCGCCTTCAATGTCTCGGTTCAGAGAAACAGGATTATGGAACCGCATCCTCTTTCTTGAGGGGGAATCCATGGGAAGAAGTATCAGCTCCCTTCTTTGTCGAACAGGGCTTCTGCGTGGCCGAGGCGCCGCGCTCTCCTGCATCGCTCCGCCAGGATGATCGACCGGGTCTCCTCCACCGCCTCCTCCAGGCGGTCGTTGAAAACAAGATAGTCGTACCAGGAGCAGTTACGGATCTCCCTGGCGGCCTTCTCAACCCTTCTTTTGACGGCTGTCTCATCGTCCGTTCCCCTGCGTCTCAGGCGTTTCCTGAGCACCTCCATGGACGGGGGGAGGATGAAAATCAGGACCCTTTCCTTGAAGGCCTTCTTGATGTTCTTAGCGCCCTGGACGTCCACGTCCATGATGACGTCCTGGCCCTTTTCCAGCGGTCCCTCAAGAGCCCTGAGAGAAGTGCCGTAATAGTCGTCGTAGACCTTGGCCCACTCCACGAACTCTCCCCGGTCGATCATCCCCTGAAACGCTTCTCGGCTGACAAAGTGGTAGTCCACCCCATCAACCTCTCGCCCCCTCGGGCTGCGGCTAGTGTGGGAGATGCTGTAACCCAACCCGCCGATCTTCTGCCTCACGGACTGAATGATCGAGGATTTGCCTACGCCTGAGGGGCCCGAAACCACATAGATGAGACCGGGCATACTTAGCCTTCGAGATCTTCTTTGGTTATTCTGCAGTCAGGGCTGAATCTCTGGGCGATTGTTTCGGACTGGATGGCTGACAGGATGACATGGTTGCTGTCTGTTATGATGACCGACCTTGTCTTTCTCCCCTGGGTTGCGTCTATGAGTCTCTTGTCCTCTTTTGCCTCGTCACGCAATCTTTTGATGGGTGCTGCGCTGGGGGATATGATTGCGACCACACGACTGGAGACGACCGAGTTTCCAAAACCGATATTGACAAGTTTGTGGCTCATACCCTGCCTCCTTTCATTCCACATTCTGCGCCTGTTCCCTGAGTTTTTCCAGTTCAGCCTTCATTTCCACTGCGGTGAGGGAGATGGTTGAGTCAGAAGCCTTGGTGCTCATGGTGTTGATCTCCCGATTGATCTCCTGCAAGATAAAATCGAGTTTTCGACCGACGCTCTCCTCGGAGGAAAGGTACAGGGTAAACTGATCGAGATGGCTCCTCGTCCGGGAGATCTCCTCCGTGATGTCGCATCGATCTGCAAAAATGGCGATCTCCTGTACCAGCCTGCTTTCATCCAATCGGATCTCGTTTGAAAGGCCCTCGATTCTCTCCCTGAGCTTTCGCCGGTACTCCTCCACCACACGGGAAGCCCTCTCCTCAATCTTCTCCGTGCATTGGCGGATGAACCCGATCCTTTGCATGAAATCCTGTTCGATCGCCCTTCCCTCTTGGATTCTCATCGCGTCGCAGGATTCCAGGGCCAGGGTCATGGCTTCGCTGATCCCCTGGCGCACCTCATCGGCGCTTTCCTCCTCGGGTTTAAAGACGATGACATCCTTGAGCTGGCAGAGATCCATGGGATTGACCCTGTTCTCCAGCCCGAACCGCTCGCTCAGTTCTTTGATGATCCGGAGATACGATGTGACAAGGGGCTCATTCAACTCGAGGCCGTAGGCGCTTTCCCCCTCTTTTCCGACCTGGACCGAAACCTCGACCCTGCCCCTTTTTATCCTGGAGGCGACCAGAGATCGGATGTCGTCCTCAAGGGCCTGAAGCGATTTCGGCAGACGCAGGATGACGTCACGGAACCGGTTGTTCACGGTCCTGACTTCGGCGATGAACGTCTTCCCGCCCTGGCTCGACTCTCCCCGCCCAAAACCGGTCATGCTCCTGATCAACGCCCGAACCTCTGTTTCTTCTACTCGCTCCTCGCCTGATCCTCGAGGCCTCTGATCTGGGCCTTGTACTTATTCCGGACCTCGTTGAAATACCCGATGACCACAGGATCCGCGTAATCCCTGTAGGTCCAATCCAGGGGCGTGAAGCTGCCTTTGCGGAAAACGAGGGTCAGGTCCGCATAAATGCCTTTGGACAAATATATCCGGTGGGAATAGTTCTTGCCGGTCGCCAGGACCACCCTTTCAAGGGAGACGTATCCTGGGTCAATGTTGATTTGCCGATTCCCTCCGACGCGGTATTTATGCTCGACCGAGTTGGCTGTCAACTTCACATCCACGATCGCCTCAGGCCGGATGAGCCTCCTGAAGGCGACGAAGAGACGGTGAAGGGGCCAACCCATCTCCCTCTCATAGTACCTCGTGCGATCAAAAAAGAGGCGAGGGCTTTTCGATTCCAGCCGTCCGAAGGAGCCTTCCAGCTCTTCGATCACCCGGTCGATCAAACTCTCTTGAGGTGAGAAGAGACTGCATATGAGTTTGACATCCTCTGGCTCTTCGGGCGTACTCACAGTATCTCACCCAACGACGGCCCCTGGCCACAACCGAAAACATCGATCATTGAGCATTGATCATTTAGCATTTAGCATTAACATTAGCCATTTGTCATCGTTCACCGCCAGAAAGCCAGATGATCCGTTTTCACTCCAAACGGCTCAATATCCAATACTCAATGATCAATGGTCAATGTTCAATGTTCAATGATCAATGTTCAATGTTCAATGATCAATAACCTGGTTACGGCTCTGAAGATCTTTTCCCCGGGTCGTCCCCCAGAACCTCTCCCCACGCTCCGCCCGGTCTAAGCCTTCTTGATGCGCTCGCGGATGACCTTTTTCAGCTCTTCCGCCTTCACCGTGGATGTGCCGACCTCCCCCACAACGATACCCGCCGCCAGGTTGGACAGGACAGCCGCTGATTTCAAGTCCATGCCTGAGGCGAGGCAGAGGCTGAATGCGCTGATGACCGTGTCTCCGGCGCCGGTCACATCGAAAACTTTCCTCGCCATGGTGGGGATGTGGCTGATCTCGCCGTCCCTTTCAAAAAGGGTCATGCCGTCCTTACCCTGGGTCACGAGGACGGAACGGCATTCCAGCTCTGAGAGCATCTGTTTTCCCGCCTGGATCAAGGTTTCCTCATCGACGATGGCGAACCTGCAAAAGGCGCCGGCCTCGTGATGGTTGGGTGTGATCACGTCGATTCCGTGATAGTATTCAAAATGCCCCGTCTTGGGGTCCACGGCAAGGATGACACGGGAGTCGGCAAGGATTTTCCTCAGCCCTTTCATGAGCGTGTCGGAGATGACCCCTTTCCCGTAGTCCGACACCACCACCGCGTTGATCTCATCCCTCATTTTCTTCACGTGATCGAGGAGAGCCCTGATGCTTTCATCCCGGATCTGCTTTCGAACCTCCCGATCAATCCTGACAACCTGCTGGCTGTGGGCCACAATTCTCGTCTTGACGGTGGTCGGCCTGTCAGGCTCGGTCAAAATCCCTTCGGTCCCAAACCCCAGAGCACCGATCTTTTCCTTCAGGTCCCTGCCTGTCCCATCCTCTCCGACCACGCCGCAAAGAAGGGCACGGCCGCCCAGGGAAGCGATGTTGTTGACCACGTTTGCGGCTCCCCCGAGCATTTTCGTCTCCTGCCTGACATCCACCACCGGAACAGGGGCCTCCGGAGAGATACGGCTCACATCTCCCCAGATGTATTCATCCATGACGATATCTCCGATCACGAGGACCGTGGCGCCCGGAAATCGGTCAATATGCTTGGCGAGCTTCCCTGCATGATGATCCAGCCGAATCTCTTTCATCATCCCCTTCGAAGTCCCTCTCAGTCTCTTCTTTCATCCGATTCCGTCAGACACTTTAAACTATTTAAATTACCATCGCGCCTCCGGGTTGTCCATAGAATTATCAGGCTATGCAGCTTCCTCCCGGGGCGTCGAGGGTGTTGACATCCTAAACCCCTTCCGGGTATACAATCAATCCCTGAGGCCAGAAGGAGCCTTTCCATCCGTAAGAGAATCGTCTGCTCGGAGATGAGACCTTGAAAATCATCATCGTTGGCGCCGGTGAGGTGGGTTTTCATATCGCCCAGCGGTTGTCGGAGGAGAACCAAGACGTCATCCTCATCGATAAGGACCCTGCCAAGATCACCCGAATTGAAGAGAACCTGGATGTCCAGGCCCTGTTGGGTTCCGGAACGAGCCCTGAAACCCTCAAGGCTTCAGGCATCAGGGAAGCCAAGATGCTCGTTGCCGCCACAGACAGCGATGAGGCAAACCTGATCGCCTGTCTCCTTGCCAAGAACCTCAATCCCTACCTCGTTAAAATCGCCCGCGTCCGCAGCAAGGAGTACTTGAGCGAAAAAGAACTCTTCGGAAAGGAGCTTCTCGGCATCGATCGGATCATCAACGCGGGGGCCGAGATGGTTGAGACCATACGGAGCCTGATGATGGTTCCCGGCGCTTCGGACGTGATCGATTTTGTGGACGGCAAGGTCAAGCTCATCGGCATCACGATCAGGCCGGAATCCCCTATCGCGGGCCGGCAGCTCCAGTCTTTCAAAGGCGTGGAGGGAAAGATGCTCGTTGGCGCCATCGTGCGTGGGGAGAAGGTCCTGATCCCCCGCGGGGAAGATTCCATACAGGGAAAGGACCTGGTTTACCTGGTGCTGAGGGCTGATGAGCTCCCCCAACAGATTCATTTCCTGGGGATCGAGGACAAGGAAGTCCGGAGGGTCTTTATCGTGGGAGCGGGCGAAACAGGAAGCGCCCTGGCCGCCGCCCTTGATGAGACGGGGATGCATGTCAAGCTGATTGAAAGGGACGCCCGGCGGTGTGAAGTTCTGGCTGAGAGACTGAAGAAGGTGGTCGTGATCCACGGGAATGGAGCAGACAAGGCCCTCCTGGAAGAAGAAAACATCCACAATGCGGATTTTCTGGTGGCCCTCACCGGAGAAGAGGAGAGCAACATCCTCATTTCCCTTCTGGCCAAAGGCATGGGCGTCAAGAAGACCATCACCAGGGTGAGCAAGTTCAGCTACATCCCTCTGGTCTCCGCCATAGGCATAGATACCGTGGTAAGCCCGAGGCTCTCCGCCGTCAGGGCGACCCTGCAATATATCAGGCGGGGCAAGATCATGTCCGTCGCTCCCCTGAAAGGGGAGCACGCAGAGGCGATAGAAGCCGAAGCGCTTGAAACTTCCGATATCGTCAACGTCCCCCTTTCCGAGGTCAAGTTCCCCAAGGGTGCCCTCGTGGGGGCTGTGGTCCGCGGCGATGAGATCATCATCCCCCGCGGGGACACCATCGTCAGGCCCAAAGACAGGCTCCTCGTTCTCGCGCTCCAAAAAGTGGTGCCCAAGCTGGAGAAGCTTCTCACGGTTAAAGTGGATTATTTCTGATGCACCCCTGGCTGGTACTGAGACTGGTTGGCTCCCTGGCCTTTTTCCTGGGCATCTCCATGGCTGCCCCCCTTGCCGTTTCCCTCATCATCGAAGATGGCGCCGCATCGGCTCACCTCTATTCCCTGGCCATCACCTGCGGTTCGGGACTGATTCTTTTGCTTCCTTCGAAATGGAACAAGGATACCCACCTCAGCCACAGGGACGGGGTCGCCATCGTCACCTTCGGATGGATCGCCGCAGGCCTTTTTGGGGCCGTCCCTTTCCTCTTATCGGGTTCGATCGACACGTTCACCAACGCCTATTTCGAGTCCCTGTCCGGTTTCACGACCACCGGCGCTTCGATCCTGACGGACATCGAAAAACTCCCCGAATCCGTCCTTCTGTGGCGGAGCATCATCCAGTGGTTCGGGGGCATGGGAATCATCGTCCTCTCCATCGCCATCCTTCCTTTTCTCGGTGTTGGGGGAATGCAGCTTTACAAGGCGGAGATCCCGAGCCCTGTCGTGGACAAGCTGAAACCACGGATATCGGACACGGCCAGAGCCCTCTGGAAAATATATATCCTCCTGACCGCACTCCAGATCGTTCTCCTTCTTCTCGGCGGCATGCCCGTCCTGGACGCGATCAACCATACCTTTTGCACCATGCCCACGGGCGGATTCTCCCCGAAGAACGCGAGCATTGCCCATTACAACAGCGCCTACGTTGACCTGGTCGTCATCGTTTTCATGCTCCTCGCGGGGATCAATTTCTCCCTCCACTACCGGTTTCTCCACGGCGATTTCATGAGCTTCACGAGGGATGCGGAATTCAGGGTCTTCACCGGCCTCATCGCCTTCTTTATCCTTGCGGTGACGATCAACATCTACGGCCCTGTTTACGACTCCCTGGGCAAAGCGCTTCGATATGCATCTTTTCAGGTGACCTCCATGATCACCACCACCGGTTTCGTGACCGCAGACTATGACCGGTGGCCGTCCTTATCCCGGCAGATTCTTCTTCTCTGCATGTTCCTCGGCGGGATGGCCGGATCCACCGGCGGGGGCATCAAGATCATGCGGCTCATGCTGCTCGCCAAGCATGTGTACCAGGAGATTTTCCGGATCATTCATCCCCATGCAGTGACCGCCGTAAAACTGGGGGGCAGATCGGTTCCTACGGAAGTGCTGAACAGCATCTGGGGGTTTGTTTTTCTCTCCCTCGCCCTCTTCATCGCCGCAGCCCTGACGATGGCCGCCCTGGGCCTTGATATGGTGTCCGCCTTTTCCTCGGTTTCAGCGTGCATCTTCAACGTGGGGCCGGGACTCGCCCTGGTAGGCCCGGTCCAGAATTACGCCGCCATCCCTCTGGCCGGGAAGTGGATCCTCGCCTTCTGCATGCTGGTGGGACGCCTCGAGTTCTACACCGTGATGATCCTGCTTTTCCCCGAATACTGGCGCAAGTGAACCTCCCCACGCTCCGCCACCCTCCGCAGTTGTTCTCCGTCCTCCGCAGTAGCGCTGCTAAGGAGGATGGATGCTGCGAAAGACGGATGCTCGGTGCATCTCGGCAGATACAAATGATCTGAGAAGGGATTCTCTGACCTCAATAGATCTGAGTCATTATCGTTCTAGCAGTTCGCCGAGGATTCTTGCCGTTTTACCCGCAAGTGCCTGGCATGATTTAAATTTTTCACCTTCACGATACCTGGCTGCCTGATCCTTGTCTCTCCAGTCGACTCCGGCGATATCCCGGCAAAGGAGTTTGCCGTCAGTGACTTCATCTTTGAAGCGCTTCATGAACATGTTGGAGAGTTTCCACATTCGCAAGTCGGCCTCACGGCCGCTTTTCGGGCGGCCCAAGGCCAAGCCGATGGCAGCCAGGCCGCCGATGACAGCGCCGCACACTTCACCGTGGGCAGCCAAACCGCCGCCGAACGGGTCCATGGCCTTGATCAGGTTCTCATCTTGGATTCCCAGCTTTTCTTGCCCGACCGCAAGAACCGCCTGGCTTCATTGCATGCCCTGGCCTAGAATCTGCATCGCCTTTTCCTGCATGTCCGTGGGGGTCATGGGTTGCCTCCTTTCTACCCGCGAGATTTGGTTCCCTCCGGTTGGCTGATACATTGAGATGAGATGATCACAAGGGGCCGCTTCGTGAAGGCTCAACGATTCCTGATCCGACCCCGGTGACAGGATTCTCCAGGACAGGCCTTCATTTTTCGCCCTTCGCTCTCTGCCCTTCGCTCTCTGCCCTACGCTCTTCGTTCGACGCTCTCCGCTCTTTGCGCTACGCTCTTTGCTCTACGGTTCTTACGCCAGCACCTTCACCATCAGGGAGAGGGCGAGGAATGTGCCCACGGCGCTTCCCGTGTTGGTCAGAGCCACGACAAGAAGAATCCGGGTGATCTTGTTTCTCCAGAACCCTTTGATGGAAATGATGTCGTCCAGGAGGCTCTCGAAATCCTTCACCTTGGGCCTCCCCAGAACCGCTTCCACGAGGCCTGCGATAAAACCGACCTTGATCACGGGATTGAAAGGCGTGACCGGAGCGGCGATAACGGCGGAGAGAATCGTCAGGGGATGACCGAAGGCCAGGGCTGCCCCCAGGCCGGCAAGAGAAGCCTTGGCCACCACCCACCACCGGATCATGTCGGCGGCCGCCACCCTCCCTGCGGTCAGAAAGCCGGCCACGATGAGCCCCACCAAAAAAACCGGGAAAAACCACTTGACCACAGTGAAGAATTTCCCCTTGGGGGGCATGATCTCCAGGGACGCCACATCAACCGGCTTATCCCAGCAGGCCTTGATCCCCGGGACATGGCCCGCCCCGACCACGGCGACGATCCTCTTGCCCGGCGCATTCCTGATCTTGTGGGCCAGGTACTGGTCCCTCTCGTCGATCAGGACGCGGCGCAACTCCGGCAGGGCTTTTCCGAGTTCCGAGAGAAGGGATTCGAGGACGTCCTTTCTCTTCATTTTCTCGATGTCTTCCTGCCTGATGGTGTCCACCTCCCACACAGAGGCGAGGAACTGGTAGAAGAGTTTCATTTTTGTCCACAGCCCCATGAGGCGCCAGGTCCGGGACAGGGTGATGCGCACGTCCCGGTCGGCCAGGTGGATGGAGGCTCCCACGGTCTCCGCGGCCTGGATCGCCTGCAGGAATTCTTCCCCCGGCCTGATGCCGAGTTTCTGGCCTATCCTTCGCTGGTAGCTGGTGAGCATGAGGTTCAGGAGCAGAAGAGACGCTTTTTTCTCTCGGATGACCTTCACGAGATCCGTGTTCTGCCATTGTTTCTTCTGGGTGAAGGACTGGTACCTCGCCTGGCAAAGCTCGACGCAGACGGTGTCGGGCTTTTCCTCCTCTATCACCTGGCCGACGAGATCCGCACTCTCCCTGGAAACATGGGCTGTCCCGATGAGGGTGATCTGCTTATCCTCGTGGGCGAGTCGATGAATGTCCTGGTTTTCCGCCATGCTCGTTTGGAACCCTTGGCTTTCCCTTCTTTTCACGGAGGGAGCTTAAATTAAAGGGCACCTTGCCTAGCCATGGCGAGGTGCCCTTCGGGACTGAACCCACGGTCAATTAGACTTTGCTCACGTTCTTGGCCACAGGCCCTCGGTTGCCCTGCTCCACATCAAAATTCACCCGGTCCCCCTGGGCCAAGGTTTTGAATCCGGTTGACTTGATGGAAGAGTAGTGGACAAAAATGTCCGGGCCGTTTTCCTGCTGGATGAAGCCAAACCCCTTTTTGTCATTGAACCATTTCACTGTCCCGTCTGCCAAAGCGTTAACCTCCCCCAAAAAAGGTGAATACCATACCCCCAAGTCGATGGTCGCCACCCTGGCAAAGGAGATCATCCTTCCAAGAGCAACCGAAGCCTCCATGAGGGCAATCCCCTGAACGGGTGAAACATATGCCATCCCTTTGCAAAAGGTCAAGGAAAAAGAAGGGGCTACCCGGCCTGTTTGCCCCCGGCACCCCCTTGAAACTTCTTCAGCTGTTTTTCGTAATAACCCCTTCCTTCAGAGGCCAGGGAGATCGCTTCTTTGATCGTTTCGACCGCCTCCTCCGCATGTCCGTTCGCGTACAGGGCCTCGGCCAGGGTGTCGAGAAACATGGCGGATCGTTCGAGGGCCACGGCTTTCCTGGCAAGGCTGAGGGCACTCTCCCTGTCCCTCAGGTCCTCGCCGGGCGCTGTCACCAGAATCCAGGCCAGGTTGTTGAGAGCTGTCGCATGGTTCGGGTCCAGGGCGAGAATCCGTTCATAGGCCCTGATCGCCTCTTCATAGTTCTCCATCTGGTGGTAGAGGCCTGCCAGGCTCTGGAGAAGGTGCACGTTGTCAGGTTCCTTAATGGCCCTCTCCTCGATGGCCTTCGCAATCAGGTGGTGGGTCAAGCTCTCTCTCGCTTCACTGAAATTGACCAGATACCCGAGTGAGGTGATGAGGACCGCATAAATGCCGAATGAAACGGCGATGAAGCGGTTGTGCTTCTTCATCAGCCGGCGATCAAGGGTGGAACGCCACAGGTACTCCACCCGCTCTTTGATGCTGAAGTGATGCCAGCTCGGCAAGTCCCGGATCTTCCCGCTCTGTTCCGCGATTTTCTCAAGGGAACTGATCGTCCCCATCGGGCCGCCCATCACCACAACCGAGTAGAGGTCGGCCTGGCGCTCGAAGTGGCGCATGAAAAACCCCATCACGTACCGGAAGTAGACCACCATGGTCAGCAGGATGGGTACGGACAGCATCAGGCTGAATAGGGTGGAGGCATCGGATTGTGCCCTCTCGATCATCTTCAGGAGAAAAGGCTGGGTGAGGAGGAGGTACTGAAAAATATCGAAGAGCCCGAACGAAACGAGTATGAAACCGAAGAAAAACAGGATATACAGAAGATGGTGCCGGTATTTGGCGTGGCCCATCTCGTGAGCCAGCACGGCCTGCAGTTCGTCCACCGAGAGGATTTCCATGAGGCGGTCCGTGACCAGGATGTAACGGTATTTCGGCACGATTCCCATGATTCCCGCAGTCATCATCCGTCCCTCGAATATGGGCCACTGGAGAAGTTGGCGATACCTGAAACCTCTCTCCTGCAAAAAGTCCTCGAGTTTTTCCACTTTTTCTGAACGGGGGAAGGGCCTGCACCCCCACCAGGACTGAATCAGCTTCGGCATAAAAACCATGAGAATCAGGAGAAAAACGGCGAAGAAGGCCATTTGCTCTCCCGGCTCGCTCAAAAGACCCTCGGGATCAGACCATGGGATCAGAAGGATAAGATCATGGGCAAGGGAAAGGATGACCCATGGAAAAAGGATGGGCATGCTGAACTTGATGTTGGAGGCGATGAAAGACCTTCTCTGGATTTCTGCACTGAAAGCGAGGCGGTAGGCGGGATGGGAAAAGTACCACATGGTCGCCAAGTATAGGATAAAGAGGAGCACCGCCACGATCCCCTGGAGCACGGAGAAAGGCTTGAACCCCGGGATCGTTTGAAGCCAGGGCTTCAGCTGAAAGGCGAAGACGTTGAGGGCAAAAAGAAAAATGGCCAGGATGGAGGCCTGGGCGATCAGGCTGTAATAGGCCCGTGCGCGCCTCGCCTCCCCTTCCCTGTTTCTTTCGAAGCGGTGGGCCAGGCGATAAAAGGTCCAGCGACAGTACCCCGCGAATAGGGCCCACCCGGCGAGGAGCATGGCCAGGGTGTGGGCGAGGGAGACATCGGGCTTAACCCTGCCTTCGCTCACGTTGAAAATGACAAGGACGACAATGAAATAAATGATGTTATTGAACATAAAATCCTGGCGGGTTTCGACAAAAAAGCTCTCTCCCTGCGCCTGACGGCGGCTGCCGGGAAAAGCGATCTCCTCACGACCCCATGCCGGCCCGGGGCGGGCCGGGGTCCATCAAGACTTTTCCTCCTCCCCCCTCACGAAATCCAGTTTTCCCCCTCCCGGTGATAATGAAGCGTCGCCATGGATGAGGATCGTGAGACCGTAACGGCTCTCGATGTCCGTCAGCTCCTTTCGTTTTCGATTCAGCAGGTAGTTCGCCACCTCCACGGGAAGGTTCGCATTCACCCGGCTCACGTCCCCTTTGGAGGCGCCGACCCAGATGCGGCGCAGGTAGGAGATAGCGGCTGATTCCAAGGACAGGACCATTCCCCTTCCGTTGCAGTACTGACACGTCTGGTAGCTTCGGGATTCCAGGGAGGCTCTGAGCCTCTGCCTGGACAGTTCCAGGAGGCCGAATTTGGAGATGTGAGCGGTGTCCACCTTTGCACGGTCTTTCTTGAGCTCGTCCCTCAAGATCCGCTCCACTTCACGGATATGCCCGCGCTCTCTCATGTCAATGAAATCGATCACCACCAGGCCGCCGATATCCCGCAGCCGCAGTTGCCTGGCGATTTCAACCGCCGCCTCCCGGTTGGTGTTGAAGATCATGCCCTCCACGCCCTCTCCGGTGAGGCCCCGGCCCGAATTCACATCGATGGCGGTCAGGGCTTCCGTGGTTGTGATCACGATGGAGCCCCCCGATTTCAGGTGCACCTTGTTGCCGTAAATGCTCTCGATCTGTCTTTCGATGTCATACTGGTCGAACAGAGGCCTTCTATCCTTGTATAATTTCACCTTCCTCTGGTCCCGGGGAGAAATGATCTTCATGTACTCTCTGATCTTGAGGTACGTTTCCTTGTCATCCACGATGATCTCGGAGACATCGCTCCCATAGTTATCCCGCAGGGTGCGGAGGCATATGTCCTGCTCCTTGTGGATCAGGGAGAGGGAGGGAGCGGATTCCACCTTGCCCCGGATGCTCTTCCACATCCGAACAAGGCGGTTGACATCTTTTGAAAGCTCTCTCTTGCTCTGGCCTGTCGCCGCGGTCCTCACGATGTAGCCTATGTCTTCAGGAAGGGTGAGCTGCGTCATGACCTCCTTCAGTCTTTGCCTTTCCTTCTCGTCTTCGATCATCCGGGAGACGCCGTCGAGGGTCCGGCCGGGAGTGAGGACAACGAATCTTCCGGCAAGAGAGATGTAGGTGGTCATCTGCGCTCCCTTCCGGCCCGGCATTTCTTTGGTCACCTGGACGAGCACCTCCTCGCCCTTCCTGACGACCTTCTCGATCGGAGGAAGCCCCTGTTCCCCGGAAGAGGAGGAATCGATCACATAGTATTCGGGATGGATATCGTGGACCGAAAGGAACCCGTTCTTCTCTGAGCCGAAATTGACAAAACAGGCCTGAAGCCTTTGCTCGATCCGCTCGATGACACCCTTGTAGATGTTTCCCACCTTCTGCTCCACTGCAGAGGTCTCTATCTGGAAAGCATCCAGGGTGCCGTCCTTGAGAAAGGCGACGCGATACTCTTCCGGATCCACCGCATTGATTAACATTTTTGTTTTCATTCGCTTCTTCAGTCTCTCTACGGTTGCCCCGGTGTTCC
>JAGUZM010000136.1 GCA_020060805.1 Deltaproteobacteria bacterium
GATTTTGTGTGTTCCAGGTTTGAAAAAGAAGTCCAAATCTGGGCGCCATCCGTCGATGGGCTCAACGCCGGCTCGGCCATCCGAAAGCAATACCAGGGTGCGGCATGGGGCAAGGCTTTGTACCGAGTGCTGGCAAACTCCAAGGCCACCCTGAACTGCCACATCGACGTTGCAGGAGACCATGCGGACAACATGCGCCTTTTCGAAGCCACTGGCATGGGAACCCTTCTGATAACGGACTGGAAAAGGAACCTTCACGCCATGTTCGACCTGGAAAAGGAAGTCGCGACCTACAGGGGTCCTGAGGAGTGTTGGGAAAAGGTGGCGTACTACCTGTGCCATCCAGAGGAACGGGAGGCGGTCGCCAGGGCGGGCAGGGAAAGGACCCTCAGGCAACACACGTACCATCACCGGATGCAGGAGTTGCTCGATATTCTCAGGAAATATCTTTAGGCGATGAAGAAACGAAGGCTCACAGATGATCTTCCCGGCGCCCTTTACAGGGCTGCTTCAAACCCGTCCGGGAGAGCGGGGAGGCTGTTCCTCAGGTGGCACCTGGCCAGGTTGAAGAAAAGGGCCTGGGCCTATGAGCCGAACCGGCTCGTGCGATTCCTTGAATACACGATCCGCATCACCGACGGACCAAACTTCTACATCCAGCTGAAGGACGAATTTATCAGACGGATCTATCACTTTGAAGCAGCCCGGCCCTCGCCCCTCATCATCGATGGGGGGAGCAACATGGGCGTCTCGATCCTTTACTTCAAACACGTTTACCCGGATGCGCGGATCATCGGGTTTGAACCCGACCCCGCGCTCTTTCAAACCCTGAGAGAAAACGTGGAGCGGAATCACCTGCGCTCCGTCACCCTGATCAACGCGGGGCTGGGGAAAGCGAAAGGCCGGGCGACCTTCCGGCCCGACGGGACTGCGGGAGGCCGTCTGGGCGATGGGGGAGAGGGAATTGCCGTCGAAGTGGAGCCCCTGTCCGAGTTCCTGGATGAAGCGGTGGACTTTCTCAAGCTCAACGTCGAAGGCGAGGAACTGGCGGTCCTCCAGGAGGCGGAGGGAAGGGGCAGGCTTCGCAACGTCCGTGAGCTGGTCGTCGAGTATCACGGGTGGGGAAAGAGCAAGCAAGAACTGGGGGCTCTCCTTGAGCTCCTGGATCGGCAAGGGTTTCGTTACCTCCTCCATGATTTTGACCATGAGACCGGCGGTGCGAGCAAGCCCCCGTTCCGTTTGGAGGCGGATACGAACTGGTTCTGTTTGATCTATGGGAAAAGGGTTGGCCCATGATTCAAGGTCTCTCACTGACGGGAGGTCAGGGACCGTCTCCAAGGTTTCCGAAAAAGAAGGGCTTAAGCCCCTCCTCTACGAAGTCATTTTAGGGTGCAGAGACTAAGCATGACAGAGAGCGGGATCGGTGTCGAAAACAAGCAAGGATAGGATCAAGCAGGTCATTCCCAAAGGACTGCGCGAGCCCCTGCTCCGATGGTGGAGGCTTCACCGCGTCCGGTGGGGAAGCCTTCGCCGTCTGACCCCCGTGAGCGGCGTGTTCGGCCTTGATCGCGGTCTTCCCATCGATCGTTACTACGTCGAGGGCTTTCTCAAAAGACACCGTGAAGATATCCAAGGCCATGTTCTGGAGGTCGGTGACCCGCGGTATGCCAAGAAATTCGGCGGCCCGGGGATCTCCCGCATCGACGTGCTCCACGCTGTGCCCGGCAACCCGGAGGCGACCCTCGTGGCCGACCTGGCCGTAGAAGGGTCTCTCCCTAAAGACACGTACGATTGCATGATTCTCACCCAGACCCTGAATTTCGTTTTCGATGTGCCCGCCGCATTGGTCAACAGCCTTTCGGCGTTGAAGCCGCGCGGTGTGCTGCTCGCCACATTCCCGGGGATCATCCAGATCAGCCGCTATGACATGGAGCGATGGGGAGACTACTGGCGTTTCACTCAAGCCTCTGTTCAAAGGCTTTTCGGCGATGTCTTTGGGCCTGAAAACCTGGTGATGGAAACCCATGGGAACGTCCTCGTTGCCTGTGCTTTTCTTCAGGGCCTGGCTGCCTCGGAGATGAGAGAGGCAGAACTCGCTTATCATGACCCGGACTATCCTTTGGTCATCACCGTGAGGGCGGTGAAACCGAAACATGCATCCACATGACAAGGCTTCCGCCAGGTATGGGATGAAAAAACTGATAAAAAAAGCGAGGAACGCCATTTGGCCCGGCGTGCTCATCCTTCTCTACCACCGCGTCGCTGAGCTCTCTCCGGATCCCCAGCTCCTCGGTGTCAGGCCGAGCCGTTTTCTCGAGCATCTGGAGGTGTGCCGAAAGGTGGCGGACGTGATCTCCCTCCGATCCCTTGTCAAGTGGCTTGGACGGCCGAGAATTCGCCGCCCCGGGATCGTCATCACCTTTGACGACGGGTACAGCGATAACCTGCACTCAGCTAAGCCTTTAATGGAGCGTCTTGAAATCCCGGCCACGGTCTTCGTATCCACCGGGTTCATAGGGAATGACCGGGAACTGTGGTGGGATGAACTGGAAAGGATTTTTCTGGGTTCTCAGCCGTTGCCCGAGATCCTCAGCCTCGAAATCGACGGCGTCCATCGTGAGTGGAGACTTGCGGCACAGAGGGGAAAACAGGGCAACCACCTCAGGGCCTCCCAGGAGTGGAACGTTCTGGACAGGGACGATCCAAGCGAGCGGCACAGCATCTATCGCATCCTTTGCCGCACCTTTGGTTCCCTTCCTGAAAAGGAGAGACAGAGGTTGATGGGGAAACTGAGGACATGGGCCGGCGTGGGCTCTTCTGGTCGTTCGACCCATCGTCTTCTTTCCGGCCAGGAGATCGCCGACCTCGCCGCAGGGGGCCTGGTGGAGGTCGGGGCTCACACGGTCACCCACCCGGTTCTTTCCACCCTATCCGAGGAAGAGCAAAGAAAAGAGATCAGAGACTCCAAATCCGCCCTCGAAAACATCCTTGGCCGCGGAGTTGGAAGTTTTTCCTACCCCTTCGGGTTGCTCCATGATTACTCTGCGGACACGGTCTCCATCGTGAAAGACGCGGGTTTTGACTGCGCCTGCGCGAATTATCCCGGCGTAGCCCGGCCTGGGGCTGATCTGTTTCAGCTGCCCCGGATGGTCGTTCGAGACTGGGAGGGTGGTGAATTCGAAAGGCGCCTCAGGGACTGGTTTGGCATGTAAGCGATGAAAAAGAACATCAACATCCTGCAGGTCAACGCTCTGGACGAACGGGGAGGTGCGGAGAAGATCGCTCTCAGCCTGCACCGTGCCTATTCGGAGCACGGGTGCAAAGCCTCCCTTGGGGTGGGGCACAAAACTACCGAAGAGCCAGCCGTCTTCCTGATCAACCATGATGCATACAGAAAACCATGGGCGAAATTCTGGCTGGAGACAGGCGCCCGCCTCTCTTTCCTGGAGAAGAGGCTCAGCCTGGCCCTCCGGGTCCGGCGCATCCTTGCCCTCCAGGTCGGACAGACCAAGCGATGGCTGGGCATAAGAGCCGGTCACGAAGATTTTGATTTCCCCGCCACGTGGAAATTATTGGATTTACCCCCGGAGCGACCCGACATCCTTCATTGCCACAACCTTCACGGAAGCTATTTTGATTTGCGGGCCCTTCCGTTCCTCAGCCGGCGCCTCCCCCTGGTCATGACCCTTCATGACGCATGGTTGCTGAGCGGGCACTGCGCTCAGCCCTTTGGTTGCCGGCGCTGGGAGATCGGCTGCGGCCGCTGCCCGGATCTGACGATCTATCCTCCCATCAGGCGGGATGCGACCTCTCGCAACTGGGAAGTCAAGCGGGAGATTTATTCAAGGAGCCGGTTCTACGTCGCGACCCCCTCGAAATGGCTCATGGACAAGGCAACGCGCTCCATGCTTTTCTCCGGCATCAGGGAGTCGAGAGTCATTCCGAACGGCGTGGACCTGTCTATCTTTCATCCTGCTGAAAAACAAAAAGCGAGAAAAGGCCTCGGCCTGCCGGCCGATGCCCGGATTCTGCTTTTCACCGCGAACAGCATCAGGAAGAATATCTGGAAGGATTTTGCCACCCTCCAAGCCGTGGTCCGTATCCTCTCTCAAACCTTGAAGACCCATCCCCTGCTCTTCCTCGCCCTTGGCGAAAACGCGGCCCCTGAGCGAATCGGAGAGGCATGGCTCCAATTCGTCCCTTTCCAGAACGAGCCGGGGCGTGTGGCCGCCTATTATCAGGCCTCGGACCTCTACGTTCACGCCGCGAGGGCGGACACTTTTCCCAGCGCTGTGATCGAGGCCCTCGCCTGCGGCACCCCGGTCGTGGCCACTGCGGTCGGCGGCGTTCCCGAGCAGATCAGGTCTCTCCAGCTGGGTGGTGTCGCGGACGCCGGAGCAGGCCGAGGGTCAGATTCTCCTACAGGGGTGCTCGTGCCGAAAGGGGATGCCAAAGCCATGGCTGAGGCCGTTCGGGTTCTGTTCACGGATAAGGCGTTGCACGCTCGGTTGTCGGATAACGCCGCTCAGGAGGCCCGGGGCCGCTTCGGCCTCGATCATCAGGTGAAGGCGTATCTGTCATGGTTTGAAGAGATCCTCGCAAAGAGAGGGTGAGCCTCCCCATTGGGGCGCAGAGGAGTTTATGAAGGTTACCGTCATCACGGTCTGCAAAAACAGCGAAGGGGCGATAGAAAACGCGATTCAGAGCGTCCTGGCTCAGTCCCACGAGGACAGGGAATACGTCGTCATTGACGGAGGATCCACGGATCGCACCCTTGAGATCGTGCAAAAATACCGCAGAAACATCGATGTCTTCGTCAGCGAGAAAGACAGGGGCATCTATGACGCGATGAACAAGGGCATTCGATACGCCACCGGCGAGATCGTCTACTTTCTCAATTCCGATGACGCCCTGTATGACCCTCACGTCATCGCCGACGCGGTCGGCCAATTTCAGATCGGCGCCCCCCTCGTGGTTTACGGCAACATCCACCTCCATGACGGAGCGCATGAAGGCATCGTCAAATACGATAAAGTGGATAAGTCCTTCTTTCTTCACAACACCATTTGCCACCAGGCCCTGTTCCTGAAAAGGGCACTGATGGAAGAGATCGGCCTGTATGATGCGAGGTACAAGGTTTATGCGGACGTGGACTGGCTCATCAAAGCTTTTCTCCGCTACCCTCGTTCCTTCAGGTATTACGACCGGGTGATCTGCCATTATTCGTACCGGGGATTGAGTGCCGATGCTTTCCACGACAAGACTTATGTCCTGGAGAGGATGCGCATTCTATCCAAGTATTTTTTGAAAAAGAAAATGGAGCTGGCCGTCAAACGATGGCTTCGCCTCATCTAGTATCAAGTTGGAAAAGTAAGCGTTCTTATTTTTTTGTCATTTCGACCGAAGGGAGAAATCTTTCTTGAATTAATTCAAAGATTTCTCAGTCGCTTCGCTCCTTCGAAATGACGCTCCTTTTAGTTCAAGTTGGTACTAGGAGCAGCTATGGCCTCTGTTTCACAACGCAGCGGCACCATTCGCCCGTCCCGGCCGCGGATCTCCCTCCTCCTGCGGAGGGGACCATGCTGAAGATCCTGGTCGCTGCCGCCCAATACCCGAACACCCTTGCTTGCGGCGCCCGGCTGCATCTTTTCCGCATGATCCAGGGCTTTCACCGCCACGGTCATTCCGTAGAGGTTTTGGCGTTTGCAGAGAAGAGCGCCTCAGGACAGATCCATACTGGTTTGATCGAACCCTTTTGCCGTTCCGTGGAAAGGGTCCTTCTCCGTCCCCCCGCAGGGGGAAGACACCTTCGTCCTTTGCGCAACCTGCTCTCGACGACAGACGCCCTCTCCCTCCCGTACCGGTCCTCTGATTTTGCAAGGCGTCTGAGGGAGAAAATCGCCTCAACCAAGGCCGACGTGGTTTACTTCGACGGATACCCCATGGCCCAGTACGGCCAATCCGGCCACCCTCTCCCCCAAGTGATCTGTCCCAGGGATTGTGCTTCCCTGCTCCTGGAGAAAGACCTGCAAGCCAGGCTGGGGGTAAACCCTAAACGCCTTCTCCTTCGATGGGAACTCCGAAAGCGCAGGCACCGGGAGGCCCGATACCACCGATTCCAAGCCTCCTTCTTCGTGTCAAGGAACGATGCCCGCCGGGCCAAGGAACTCTCACCCGGTGCCCATATCGTCTGGGCGCCGAACGGCGTTGACACAGACTATTTCGCCCCGGCCGGAGGGAAACTCCAACCCCACACGGTCACATTCACCGGCGCCATGAGCTACGGGCCGAACGTGGAAGCGGCCCTGTGGTTTGCGAAGCATGTCTGGCCCATCCTGACGCAACAATACCCTGAGGCGAGGTTCGCCATCGTCGGATCAAACCCGGACAGAAAAATCAGGGACCTGGCCGGGGCTGACAAGGGCATCGTCGTCACCGGGTACGTGGATGACATTCGACCCTACCTCGATCAATCCGGCGCCGTCATCGTGCCCATGCAGAGCGGCACTGGAATAAAGAACAAGGTGTTGGAGGCCATGGCCATGGCGCGCCCTGTCGTGGCGACTCCAATCGCCCTGGAGGGGATTGAACAGGCAAAAAACGGGGTTCATTGCCTTGTTGCCCAAAGGCCGGAGGAGTTCGCCGATAGGGTGACGACCCTCTGGGCCAACCCTCAAAAGGGCGACGCCATGGGAAAGGAAGCGCGGGAGATGACCCTTCGCCTTTACAGTTGGCGCACCACGCAGGACTTTTGTGTCCGGCTCCTGGAGGAAGCGGCCAAGAATCCTGGCCTCCCCAGGGTTCAGGAGGTGTGAGCGCGAATGCCGGTTCAAGAGCCTATAAGGGGCCATAACATTCTTTATTTCTCCAGCTTCGGCTCGATGAAAGGCGGGGGACAGAAAAGCCTTCTGCTCCTCCTCAAGCACCTGGACCGAAGCCGTTTCAACCCGAAATGTGCGACGCCGGCCCATGGCGATTTCTGCGACCGCTTGCAGAAGGAAGGGATCCCCTGCTTTCTCATCGCCATGAAGAGCATGAAGTCCCTTCGCCTCCTTAGAAACATCAGGACGGTTTTTGATGTATACCGGCTCATCAAGAGGGAGAACATTCACCTTGTCCACACCGATGGCCCGAGGAATACCTTTTATGCGGGTGCTGCCGCGAAGCTCGCGGGCATTCCCGTGGTTTTCCATGTCCGGGTTTCAGACAGACCTCGCTTCGACGACCGGATTCTCGCCCCTTTGGTGCATGCTTTCATCTTTGTCTCCCGCTCCGCTCGCGAGCGGTTCCACTGGCTCGGAAAAGGGACAAACCAGTCGATTATCTACAACGGCATCGACGTGGAGGAACTGGAAGGCGCCCTTTCCTCACCGGGGGCTTCCGCAGTTCGGAATGGCGCAGACCGGGCCCTTTCCGTGGGATGTATCGGGAGGGTCGAAGAGGCGAAGGGCCAGAGATACCTTCTGGAGGCTGTTCCAAGAATCATCCGGGATATAGGAGACGTTCACTTTTATTTCATCGGCGAGCAGGACGAAACGTACATGAGGGAACTCGACAGCAGGCTCAAGGGGATTGAAGACCGGGTCACCTTCACCCGGTTCATGGAAAACCCTTATCCGATGATGGGGAGTCTTGATCTCGTCGTTCTACCCTCTCTATCGGAAGGGTTCTCACGGGTCATCCTGGAGGCCATGGCTTTGAAGAAACCGGTTGTGGCCACAGAGGCGGGAGGAAATCCTGAAGCGATCATCAACGGGGTCACAGGCTATCTTGTCCCGCCCGCAGATCCGGAAGCCCTGGGAGACCGCATCATCTCTATCTTGTCGGACCCGGAGAAAAAGGAAAGGATGGGAAAGGGGGGCTACGAAAAAGTGAAAAGCACCTTTGACATCCGCAAAAGCGTCGGAGAGATCGAGAAGATATACCAAAAACTGCTCCGCAGCGCATGAGTGAGGGGCGCGAGTGAAAATGCTCCGAGACGCCGGGAACAGATACACCAGAGGCTGAGAGGTAACTTCATGCCCGGGTTTTATGGGTTGGTTGCAGAAAAGGGAGTCCTGTTAGACGCAGAACGCCTGTTCAGGTCCATGGACGGCCGCGTCCACCTCAACCCCTTCTCATTCAAGGGCCTCACCCGCTTCACCCTCCCCGACGCCTTCCTCCACCTCGGGATCGAATCGCTCCATGAGGGGCTCACCCGACTGGATCAGCCGAAGGCTTTGCCCGCGGTTTTTTATGAAGGATACATCTACGAGATCGCAGGGATCCCCACGTTGCCCAAAACCCGATCAGACATGAGCGTCCTCCTGCGAGACCTCTATCTCAAGGAGGGGGCCGGCTTTGCAAAGGGGTTGCGCGGATCCTTCACCCTGTTCATTCTGGAGGAGAGCCGTTTCTCCCTCGCGACGGATCAGACATGCTCGAGACCCATACACGTTTATCATTCCCCTTCCACGATCGCCTGGTCGCCGGAAATCCTCCCTCTGGTAGTGACTTTCAAGGAGCAACTGACCCTCAACCTGCGAAACCTCGGGCAGGTATTGTGCAGCGAATTCAGCTTTCCGGACGACACCCTCTTTAACGAAATCCTCTTTCTCAGGCCCGGGGAAATATTCACTTATGACCGGGGAAAGATTACCAGGAGTTCCTATTTCAGGTTCCGCTACGATGAAGAGCGTTTTGACTCAGGCTTCACGGCAGGGAAAAGGCTCGCCCGGAAGCTCAACCAGCGCGCCGCTGAAGTGATTCGCCTTCAGTGGGCCATGGCGAAATCCCCCGCAATTCTGTTGAGCGGAGGGCTCGACAGCCGGTACGTTCTCTCCGTCATTGCCGACATGGTGGAGGATACGACCAAGCTTACCCTCGTGACATGGACGGTGCCTCAAGACAAGCCTTTCAGCGACCTGGATATCGCCCGCCGGATCGCCCGCAGGCTTGGCGCAAAGCACCTCATTTTGCAGAGAAACCTTGATCGTGTGACCGACGGGTTGGCCCAGATGTACGAACTCATCGGCTGTGAGGTGGATTCTCTTTTCCATGTCACTGAAAGAGCCCTGATCGCCCTCCTGAGGGAGGAACACGGCATTGAATCCATTTTCAGAGGGGAAGAATCCTTCGGCTGGGGGGAATACAGGCGCTGCCTCAAATCCGCTCTCAACCAGATCATCGTGAGCTACCCTGAGGACAATCCTCTGTTGAACAAAGTCCTGTGGCCTGAAGTCCATGAACACATGATCAGGACGTGGGCCCCAAGGTTGAGGGAAATCCTGGAGGAGTATCATCAGAAAACCGTCAACAACCTCAAGGATTCTCTTTACTTCAACTGGCGCCTCGCCCGTTACCTGAACACCCTTTCCTACTTCAAGATGGCTTACGCGGAGCAGTTCAACCCCCTGCTGGACGTGGACGTTCTGGGAATCAACCGCATCACGCCTTCCAGACTCAGGTTGGAGAAGGCCATTCTCAGAAAAGCGTACCGCCTGGGACAAGGGACCATGAGGGGCATCCCCTTCGCCACGAGGAACAGCCTCGAAAACTGGGAAGAGGTCCTCTGCGGGAACGACCGGATCAGCGGGTTTGTACGATCCATGCTCACCATGGAGGATCGGTTCTTTCAGAGCGCCGGCCACATCCTGAGCGATTTTGCGGAGGGCCGGATTTCCAAAATGACCAAGGACGAGACAGGTCCGCTCTATTTTTTCAAGTACAGCCCCAGGGTCAAGCATCATCCGGCTTTCAAACTGGTGAACATGATCCGGCATTTTTTCGTGAGACCGCCTGAGGAGACGATGCAGGTGAAACTCATCTTCAGGATCGCCATGGTCAAGGATTTCCTGCACCGCTACTGGTACTGAATGCGGGAGGGCTCACCACAAAGGTTTTTGGAATGAATAGTCTCGACCTCAAAAAGGTTTTCATCGTCACTGCCGTCCTCGTCTTTTTTCTGGTGATCGTGCATTCGTGGGACGATCATGTCCTTTACAACCCCAGCTATTTCACCGATCTCCTGACCCTCATCGCTTCAGAGAATTTCCTCGAGCACGGGTTCACGACCCTCAAGTTCCTGCCGGTCTTCGATCCCCAAATAGACCCGGGGAACATCGCCTTTTACACCCATTATCCTCCCCTTTCCGTGATCTTCAACGCCCTCCTGATGAAAACAGGAATTTCCTCCCTTCCCCTCCTGCGCCTCTTCCCGATCCTCGCAGGGGCTCTGTTTTTGCTCTTTTGGATCAGGACCGTGCGCCTCCTTGTGGATGAAACCGCCGCCTACATCAGCGGCCTTTTTATCGTGACCTCCAGCCTTTTCACAAAATGGCTCCCCTCCCTTTTCTGCTACTCCTACGACTACCTCCTCGTTTCCATAGGGGTCTACGCCTTTCTTAGGGCGTGCCGGTCAACGGATGTGCCGGCACAAAAGCGATACCTCGCCCTCTGTTGGGTCTCCACATGGATTCAATCCCTGATGTCCTTTGAGTTCATCCTGTTCCTTCAGACCTTCTATTTCGGGTACGCCCTGCTCTACCGTCCAAAGCTCCCGCGATCCTTCCTCTTTGCCTTGCCCACCGCACCCCTCGCCGGCTTTGCGTTGCACCTGTTTCAGAATTTCCTGGTCCTGGGTCCGGCAGCGGTCACCGACCTGGCGAGCGCTTTCATGGCAAGAACCCAGGGCATGCAGGCAGAGTCCTCTTTCGGCATGTTGAGGTATGCGGAACTTCTCGGCCTGCGCATCCTCCGCTGGTATGGGCTCCTCCCTGTCGCCCTCATTTCCTGGCTGGTCGTTCATTTCTTGACGGAGAAAACCGAAACCACCTCGACCCTCAGAGGTCACCTCAGGGTTCTTCTTCTCTTTTTCGTTTGCGGCGCAGCATGGTTCATCATTTTCATGGAGCACTCATTCGTGCACTTTCACGAGCTTCGCCAATGGCTCTTCTTCTATGCCCTCGGAGCAAGCCTTTTTCTCAAAGACATCTTATCGCGCCTAAGCCGGTTGGAGAGCCCTCTGAAAAAATCTTTGATCGCTGTCGCACTGATCATCCTTTTCGCCGACCACGGGGCGCGGTTTGGTTACGGTTTTTTCAACGAACCCCGAACCCTCCACGGGCTCGTCGCGTTCAGGGAGATTAAAGAGACCACCTCGCCCCGGAGCAGGGTATTCACCAACTATGCCTATGAAACCCATTGTGCTTATTACAGTGACCGGAACTGCCATCCGGTCAGGGATATTTCAAGCCTTAAAGAGGCCGAGCCCCGCGGGGAAGACCTTTTCCTCTTTGCCGCAGAGGACCGCGGCGCATTCTTGCTGAAACACGTCCCTCTGCTGGGCTATCTCTCCAAATGGACCCTTCACAGGAGCTATGTTCAGGCCGACTATTCCAGAAACAATCAGGACGACCGATTCCTGAAAGACCCCCTTTTTCAGCACCTGGCAAAGACCTATCCGTTCAAAGTCAGCAACGGTTTCTATATTTTTTATCTGGTTGATCATGGTTGAGCGATCTCAGCACGAACAAACGAATGCAGCCTCTGGATTAACGATTCTGGTCGACGCCAGGGAATACACTCCCGGCCGGCGTACCGGAATCGGCAGGGTCCTGGAAGGGCTCGCGGATGCCCTTGCGGGGAGCTCTCATTCATCCCGCATCGTACTGGCCAGCCAGTTCCCTGACGCCATGCCCGCGAGGCTCGCAAACAAGAAGAACGTGAGCCCCCTCCGTCTCCCCCGATCGTTCCTGAGGTCAGAAAAAACCCTCTCCGACCTGTCAGGAAGGGATGCCGGGGTGTACCTGAGTCCCTACCCCAAGCTCCCTTTGTTCGGTTGTTTCTGCCCCGCGGTCCACGTCATCCACGATGTCCTTGACCTTACCCATCCTGCTTATCGAAACCGGCTGAAAACCTATTTTGACACCTTTCGGCTGAAACGGGCCCTGAAAAGGGCGGACCTCACCTGGTACGTTTCCTCGTGGAGCCTGGAGGAGACAATGAAATATGCGGGCTATGCTGGAAAGAACCCGAAGGTGAGGCATAACGGTATCGGTGAAGGATTCACCCCTGAGAAAGATAAAAACGAGGAAGAGATCCTCGCGAAACATCGGGTGCAGCCCGGCTACATCC
>JAGUZM010000300.1 GCA_020060805.1 Deltaproteobacteria bacterium
CCTTTCTGGCTCACCGCCATTTCAAGGATGCGGACCACCTCCTTCGCCGTCTCCGGGCTCATCACCTTCCGTACCACCTCAGGGTGGTTTTCTCTCACCACCCTTCCACGACCGTCCTTTACAGCTTTCACCACGTAAGGCCGCATCAACTTTCCGCCGTTGGCGATCGAGGCCATGGCCATGACGAGCTGAAGGGAGCTCACGGTGATGCCCTGGCCGAAATAACTCGTCGCCTTGTCTATTTCTTTCGCCTCCCTGGGAGGCCTGATGTATCCTTCCCTTTCTCCCTCCAGGTCGATCCCCGTCTTCTCGCCGAACCCGAATTTCCTCAGGTATTCGACGTAACGCTTGTAACCGAGCTTCTCGCCTATCTTGACCACGCCGATGTTGCTCGAATAGGCGATGATCTCCGCCGCGCTGAGGGTTCCATGGCCTTTCCGGTCATGGTCATGGATCGTGTTGTTTCCAACCTGGTACTGGCCGTTTTCGCAGAAAAAAAGACTCTGAGCCGTCACCGTATGGGTGTCCAGGGCTGCTGCGAGCAAGAAGGGCTTGATCGTTGAACCCGGTTCATAGGTATCCGCGATCGCCCGGTTCCTCCATTCCTGGGGATGGTGCTTCTGGAACACGTTGGGGTTAAACACGGGGACAACAGCCATGGCCAGAATCTCACCCGTCTCGGGGTTCACGATGATACAGTGGCCCCCCTTAGCCTTTGTCCCATCCACCGCCGCCTTCAGGGCCTGCTGCGCCCTGTATTCAATGTCCTTGTCGATGGTCAGGACGAGGTGATGCATCTCCTGGTCTTCAGGCATGGGCGTGCTGACGTAGAACGGCCTACCCAGGGCGTCCCGCATCTGGATGACCGTGTACTCAGGCCCTCGCAGAAGGTTGTCATAGCTCTTCTCCAGCCCTTCCAACCCCTGGTTGTCGTCGCCCGCAAACCCGATGAGATGCGCTCCCACCTCCTTGCTCGGGTAATACCGTCGGGTTTCGGTCGTCACCCCCACCCCTTCGAGCCCGAGGGCTTTCGCCTGCCTCGCCCTCTCCGGGGTCGTCTTTCTCTCCAGCCAGACGAAAGGTTTGTCGCTTCGGACAATGCTGAACAGGGCACCCTCCTTCATGTCCAGAACTTTGGCCAGCTCCTTGGCAGCGTGCACCTTCTTCTCAACGAGGTGGGGATGCACATAGATGGATCCCATCTCAACGCTCGCAGCCAGTTCGTGGCCTTCCCGGTCATAGATCACTCCCCTTTTGGGCGGGAGCTTGACAACCCCCCTGTACCCGGCCCTGGCAAGGGAAGCGAGCTTGTCTTTTTGCAGCACCTGGAGCTGGTAGGCCCTGGCCAGGACCACCCCCAGGGCTGCAAGGAAGAACAGAGCCACCAGGTAGATTCGAAACCGGATTCCCTTTTTCTCCTTGACCTTCATGGTAGAATGACGATCTGCTCCGGTGTCGGTGATCTCAGGCCCAGGTGACGGGCTGCCCCCTGCAAATGCTGGGGAGATTTGAGAGTCGCCAGTTCGAGCCGAAGTTTCTGGTTCAACTCCTTCAGCCTCAGTTCCTCCTGTTGGAGCTTGCTGATGTCATACCCGATCTGTGTCCCTTCGAAATTGGACCAGACATAACCGATCCCGCTTCCCATGAAGATCATCAGCAACACGGCGACGAGCACGACCTGGTGGGAACGGAGCTGGGCCTTGTTCTTGTGCCTGGAATTGACAACCCTAATCCCGGTATTTGCATTTCGCTTGCCCTGGATTTCTGACAGCTTTACCGCTCTGACCACGCTAAACCCTCCCCGCCGCTCTCAGGACGGCGCTCCGCGCCCTGGGATTGCCCCGGACTTCTTCCGGGTCCGGCTTGACGCCTTTTTTCTGGAGCCGTCTGAAAAGGGGGGTTTTCCCGCAGCCGCAGACAGGCAGATCCGCGGGGCAGCGACACCCTCTCTCCCACTCAGCCATGGCTCTCTTCACCATTCTGTCCTCCAGAGAATGGTAGGATAGAACGACCAGGCGACCCCCCTTGAAAATGAGTTCCGGTGCCTTCTCGAGGAATGCTCCCAAGTGTTCCAGCTCTTTGTTTACGGTGATCCTCAGGGCTTGAAAGGTTCTCGTCGCCGGATGCTTCCCACGGAGGTGATGAGGTTGCGGGATCACCGACTGGATCAGATTCGCCAGTTGAAGGGTGGACTCGATCGGTTTCTTGCTCCGTTCCCTCTCGATGGTCTTCGCGATGCCTTTGGCCCTTTTCTCCTCGCCGCAGGTTCTCAGAATGTGCTCGAGTTCTTCTCTTGACAGCGCATTGACCAGGTCCCGAGCGGTCACATCCCCTTCTTTGTCCATTCGCATGTCCAGGGGTTCATCGCGGCTGAAGCTGAAACCCCTCCCGGAGTGATCCAGCTGGGCGGTGGACATGCCCAGGTCCAGAAGGATCCCGTGTCCTTTTTCGAGCCCGAGGTCCCGAAAAATCTTATCGAGGTCCGCAAAGTTTCCCTTGACCAGGGTGACGTTTTTTCCGTATGGAGCGAGTCGCTCTCTTGTGACCTCGATCGCCTCCGGGTCCCGGTCGAGGCAGATGAGCCGACCCCTCTCTCCCATCCTGCTCAGGATGGCTTCGCTGTGGCCTCCGCTCCCCGCTGTCCCGTCCACGTAAACGCCGTTCTCCATGGTCACCAGGAAACGGATCGCTTCCTGAACAAGCACTGGCTGATGGGGGTAAGCCGACGCCATGGCCGTCAAATGTTGAGCCCCGGGATCGACTGGGTCACTTGCGGGAAGTCGGCCTTCGACTTTTCAAATTCCGTTTCCCACTTTTCCTTGTCCCAGATCTCAAAGAGTTTCAGTTCGCCCACGAGGACGACTTCCTTTTTCAGGTTCGAGATCTCCCTCAGATCCGGCGGGATGGTGATCCTCCCCTGCTTTAACGGGCATTCCTGCGCTCCGGAGATGAAGTACCGAAGAAACGCGCTCACCGAGTGGTCCAGCTGGTTGAGCAGAGCCACCTTTTGCTCGATCGCTCTCCAATCGTCCCGGACAAAAGCCCATAAGCAACTGAAATGGTTAGTCAATACCAGGCAGTTGTCCTCTCTTGTCTTGAGGACCTCTTTGAAGCGGGCAGGGATGGCTAACCTGCCTTTGTCATCCAGAACATGCTTTGAACGACCCCGAAACATGCCTCACCCACGACATCATTGTCACTTTGTGTCACTTCATTGCACTTTGTGACACTTTAGGTCTCAATTGCCTCATTTGTCAAGGAAAAAATATAGAATTGAGATATTTATGTGCCCTTTGAGCTAGATTTAGTGGTCTTTGGGTGGGGTTCATACAAGGGGCAGGCAGAGGGAAACTTCCCATAATCTGGGGATCTGATCGCAGGCGGGCAGCTTCAGGCAATCCTGTCAAAGGGAGTTAAGCTCAATTTAGATGAGCAAACCCGAAATCCGAAGCACGAAAGCCTAAATTCACCAGCCTGAGGCTGGCAAGAATTCAAATGAGAAAATCTCAATGTCCAAAACAATTATTCTAGTACCAACTTGAACTAAAAGGAGCGTCATTTCGAAGGAGCAAAGCGACTGAGAAATCTTTGAATTAATTCAAGAAAGATTTCTCCCTTCGGTCGAAATGACAAAAAATAAGCACGCTTACTTTTCCAACTTGATACCAGTTCTGACCACAGCATTCTTGGAACCTATCCTGGTCCTCCATCAGGCGTCGAGGGTTTGGTCAGGACTACGTCGAGGGCAAAAACAGGAGATAGATCAGGGAGAAAATGTAGAGAAGGATGAAGAAGGTGTTTAGAACCAGGCCGGAATAAGCGTAATCCTTGTCCCCTTTTTCCTGAATCAGGGGGATGGAGCGGAGGGAAAGGAAAAGCCCCAGCCCCAGGATCAGAGGGATTAAAACGATAAAAAGAAACCGAAACTTGAGTGAGCCGTAATCAGGCGAGCTGTACAGGACGAAGACAGAGGCCAAACCCGCGCTCACGAAAGGCAGCAAGAACCCGATGATCGCCGGATGATTCGATTTTCTAAAACCCCGGTAAGCCATATGATGCCCTGCTGTTGCAACTCCCTTGGTCCAGGGAAGTCTTTTCACACACCATACAGGACCCGATGCCGGTTGTAAACCCGGGTCTTACCCCCGGCGTGGGAGAAGCGAGGAGGAGAAAGTGCTTGCATCCGATGCCCTCTCTTTCTAATATAGCGGGGAAACGAAGCGGAAACTGTGTAAACCCGTTTAGCCAGCGCAAGGAGGTTTGAACCCATGGCCGGCCTCATTGTATGGAAAAACCAGGAAATCGACAGGCTGAAAAGGGATATGGATCGCCTTTTGGCCAGATTCTGGGACGATTTCTGCATCCCCCCCTTTCCCAGAGTGATCGGCGAATCCGTTCCCATGGAACTTCTGGAAACCGAAGACACGGTGCTCTTCAGGGCTGAGATCCCGGATATCGCGCCCGATGATCTGGAGATTTTGGTCACGGAGGATCGTTTGACCGTCAAGGGCGATACAACGGTAGATCGTGTCACGGAGGGCGAAGGCTATGAGAGGCGTGAACGGCGGTACGGGTTTTTCTCCCGGACGATTCAACTCCCCTGCAAGGTCCTCACGGAAGATGTGAAAGCGACCTACAAGGATGGGGTTTTGAGTATCGTCCTGCCCAAGTGCAAAGCGGAATCGTCCAGGGGCATAAAAATCAAAGTCAGCTGATAGCCGATTTATAGAGAAGCTCAGGCTCACGCAGAGGAGGATGATCGAATGGCGACGCAAAAGGTGAAAGAGAAAGGTGTTCCTGTAGAAAATCTGCGCTGGAGGCTCGATCCGGCCACTCTCCCCTTTGAGACAACAGACTCTCTGGAGCCTTTGAAAGATATCCTGGGCCAGGACCGTGGTGTAGAAGCCTTCAAGTTCGGGATGGGCATCGATAAACAGGGGTACAACGTCTTTGTCACGGGAATGGCCAACTCGGGCAGGCTTGCCACGGCGTTGAAGCTCCTGGAGGACATTTCCAAGGAAGACGGCCGCGTGCCGGACGACCTCTGCTACGTGAACAACTTCAAAACCCCGGAAGCGCCCATCCTCCTGCGCTTCAAAGCAGGGCTGGGCCGCAAATTCAAGAAAGATGTCCGCGATTTCGTAGATGCCCTCAAAAAGGAAGTCCCCCAGCTCTTTGAAAGCCAGGATTATCTCAACCGCAAGAAGGAAATCATGCTGGAGTACGAAAAGAAGGGCAAAAGCTTTTTCAAAGACCTGGACAAGAAAGTGCGGGAAGAGGGTTTCGCCCTCGTGGACGTTCAGATGGGCCAGATAAAGCGGCCCGAGGTCATGCCCCTGGTGGACGGAAACCCGATCCACATCGACCAGCTTGACTCTATGGTGGAAAAGGGGCGGTTCCCCAAAGAAGAATTCGAGACCCTCAAAGAGAAACAGGCAAAGCTCAGGGAGGAAATCGACCAGATTTTCCTCGAACTGAGGGACTTGCAGAAAGGGGTGCAGGAAAACATCGAGAAGATGGACAAACTGATGTTCATGAAGGTGGCCACGGACATCGCCGCACCCCTGAAGACCAAATATCCCGGAGGACAGGTTGAAAAATACATCAACGACATGCTCGAGGAGATGACCGACAATCTTCAGATCTTCTCGACCCAGCCTCAGCAGGCCATCCCAGGGATGCCGTTCCTCATGCCTGAAACCGACCAATTTCACCCCTACCAGGTCAACCTCTTTGTGGATAACGGGGATCAGAAGGGGCATCCCCTCGTCGTGGAATCGCACCCGACCTACCGCAATCTTTTCGGCAGCATTGAAAGGGTTGTGGACCGCAGCGGGGTCTGGAGGACGGATTTCAGCAAGATCAAGGCGGGATCCCTGGTCAGAGCGAACGGGGGCTTTTTGGTGGTTAACTTGCTCGACGCCCTGATCGAACCGGGGGTCTGGCCTGCGTTGAAGCGGGCTCTCAAAACCAAGCAGATGCAGATTGAGACCTTTGATCCCTTCTATCTTTTCACCACCACCGGCCTCAGGCCTGAGCCTGTCGAAATGGATATCAAAGTCGTGGTCATCGCCGACCTTTATCTTTACCATCTGCTCCTCGCCTATGATGAAGACGTGCAGAAAATCTTCAAGGTCCGGGCCGACTTCGATACCTCGATGGACAAGAACGAAAAATCCATCCTCCAGTTTGCCGAGTTCATCAAGCGAAAGACCGATGAAGACAAACTCAAGCCCTTTGACCGCACCGCTGTTGCAGCCATGCTGGAGCAGGCCGTTCGCATGACCGGAAGGCAGGAGAAGATATCCACGAGTTTCCCGATCATCACGGACCTGATCCGCGAGGCGGATTACTGGGCCAAAGATGAGGGCTCGGCTGTGGTCGGGGAAAAGCATGTGGACAAGGCAATCGAGACCAGGATCTATCGGTCCAACCTCATCGAAGAACGCATCCAGGAGATGATCGACCGGGGAACCCTCCTGATCGACACGGACGGCGAGGTCGTGGGGCAGGTGAACGGGCTTGCCGTCTACAGCCTGGGGGATTACATGTTCGGCAAGCCCTCGCGGATCACGGCAACCACATCCATGGGCCGGGCGGGGATCATCAACATTGAGCGGGAAGCGGACCTCTCCGGAAGCACCCACAACAAGGGGATGCTCATCCTGGCCGGGTACCTGCGCAAGAAGTACGCCCAGGACAAGCCCCTGACCATGAGCGCAAGCATTGCCTTCGAGCAGTCCTACAGCGGCGTGGACGGGGACAGCGCTTCCTCCACGGAGATCTATGCGCTCCTTTCGAGCCTCGCTGAGGTTCCGATAAAGCAAAGCATCGCCGTCACCGGGTCGGTGAATCAGAAGGGCGAGATTCAGCCGATCGGCGGCGTGAACCAGAAGATTGAGGGATTCTTCGACTGCTGCCGCAAGGGCGGGCTCACGGGAAAACAAGGGGTCATGATTCCCGAGAGCAATGTGAAGGATCTCATGCTTCGAAAGGACGTGGTGGAAGCTATCAAGAAGGGCAAGTTTCACCTCTATTCGGTCAAGACCATTGATGAAGGGATCGAAATCCTAACCGGGAAAGCGGCGGGAGAGTTGGGTTCGAACGGTGGCTACCCCAAAGGGACCATCAACGATCTCGTGAACGAGAAACTCAAGGCTCTGGCCGAGGGGTTAAAGAAGTTCGTCCAGGAAGAGGAAAAAGAAGCCACCCCCAAGAAGAAAGCGAAAAAAAGCAAGAAGCAATAAGCCAAATCCCCCCTCACCCCCCTTTAGGAAAGGGGGGATTTGGCTATGTTTGGTTATGCTTGTTCCAGAGACCTCCATCACCCACCCTATCGAAGAAAGGATCGCCTGGGCTGAGCACTGCTGCGCTCGGTTGAAAGATACGCTCCTTGGCGACCCTGAGGTTTCTTCTCTTCTGGAAGGGCTGCGGGTCGCTATCCGCGACTCCCGGAGCAGAATGGCGGGACTGGGCATCGGCGACCTGTGCAAGGCCTGCGAAGAAGACGAGGGGGGATCCTGTTGCGGCGCCGGGCTGGAGGAGCACTACAGCGGAACCCTTCTTCTGATCAACCTGTTGCTCGGCGTAAAGATCCCGACCCGAAAGGGGGATCCTGAAAGTTGCTTTTTTCTCTCAGCCACGGGTTGCCAGCTTCTCGCCCGCCATGTGATCTGCGTCAACTACCTTTGCCCCAAGATAGAGGCGCGAATTCCTGCCGGTGAGATCGCTTGCCTTCGTCAGATGGAGGGCGTCGAGCTCGACCTCCTCTTTGTTTTGCACGAGCGTGTCAAAAGAATACTCTGCTCGCTCCCCTGACCTGTATTTTCCGTGGCACGTAGGCCAGGGCTTTAGCCCTGCTGTGCTGCCGTGATATACGAACCATAGACGTAGGCCAGGGCTTTAGCCCTGTAAACCGGATATCACCTATGCGGGCATACAAAACCAGACCCCGTCTCAGATCTTTCACCTACAAAGGCTATTACCGATACTTCATAACTATTTGCACTCACGACAGAGCGCCCCTTTTCCAAGAGGCCGAGCACATTCCTTGGCTGATTGGTCTCCTGCAGAAGAACGCGCTGGAGTTTGATTTCAAGGTATGGGCCTACTGCTTTATGCCCGATCATGTTCATCTCTTGGTGGAAGGAACCTCTCCTACATCTGATCTAAGGAAATTCGTTTCGGCATACAAGCAAAAATCTGGCCATGGGTATAAAAGACAAATGAATCGCCCTCTTTGGCAAGCCAGTTACTATGAGCATGTGCTGAGGGAAGATGAAGACACGCTAGGGGCAGCCCGCTATATCTTCGAAAACCCCGTGCGGAAAGGTTTGGTGCCGGATTTTTCTAGTTACCGTTATCACGGATCATTTGAGTTCGACATTAAGGAGTTCTGCTGACGACTGAGGGAGAGGGCGGCTGAATACAGCAGGGCTAAAGCCCTGCGCTACGAAAGACGTGCATACCCGAACTCTTGTAGGCCAGGGCTTCAGCCCTGCTGTAATACACAATCACAACCGTAGGCCGGGGCTTCAGCCCTGCGCTACGAAAGACGTGCATACCCGAACTCTTGTAGGCCAGGGCTTCAGCCCTGCTGTAATACACAATCACAACCGTAGGCCAGGGCTTCAGCCCTGCTGTAATACACAATCACAACCGTAGGCCGGGGCTGAAGCCCTGCGCTATGAAAAACGTGCATACCCGAACTCTTGTAGGCCAGGGCTTCAGCCCTGCATGAACCAGATGGAGCACTGAAGGGACCATTTTCCATGATATCCTCGTTAACCCAAAAAGCCCTCTTTAGGGTCGCTCAATTCTATGACCGGAAGAAGGTGGGAGACGCCGGTGCCTTGGGTTTTCGGAGGTCGAGCGACCTCATGCGGCTCACGGCATGTCTCGGGTTCATGGTTGATGAGAATATCCTCCTTCCCGGGTATTCATCCTTCCTGGATCTCGGTTGCGCGGATGGAAGGGTCAATGTCCTTCTCAGCTACCTTGTCCGGAAATCCGTGGGCATCGAGATCGATGAATGGACTCTGGATGAATACCTGCCCCTAAGAGGAGACCTGGATTCTGTCCTCAGAAGGGAACACCTTCCCCTGCCTCCGGAGAACATCCATCTGTACTATGGCGATTCGATGGATGGATCCCTCCACGAAAAAATACGAGGTGAGACGGGGGCCGCCCTGGA
>JAGUZM010000311.1 GCA_020060805.1 Deltaproteobacteria bacterium
CGGTGCGGCATGCGCGCCACCCGGGGGGCCATAGAGAAAGTTGAAATTCTGGACGGCAAGGTGAAATACCAGACCATCGGCAAGGCCAAACCCCGCGGCATTTGCGGCTCCGGGCTGATTGATGCCATCTACGAGCTCGTGAGGAATAAAATCATCGGCTCGGACGGAAAGTTTGACAGGGAAAGGAAAGACTCGAGGCTGACCTATGAGGATGCCCTGCCCCAGTATGTCATCGCCGAAGGGCACGAGACGGAGACGGGGGAGCCCATCGTATTCACCGAAGCCGACATCGGCAACCTCATCAAGTCCAAGGGCTCCATCTTCGCAGCCATCAAGGCCCTGACCGGGTACATCGGTTTATCCCTGGATCAGTTGGAGACTTTTTACGTGGCCGGCGGCTTCGGCAACTACCTCAATGTTTCAAAAGCAGTCGCCATCGGGCTCCTGCCCGATATCCCCAAGGAGAAGATCCGGTTCATCGGAAACAGCTCCCTCACGGGCGCCCGGCTCGCCCTGACTTCCGAGGAGGCCATGGAGAAATGCATCAATGTCTCCCGCTCCATGACCAACATCGAGCTTTCCAACTATCAGCCTTACATGGATGAGTACATCGCAGCCCTCTTTCTTCCCCACACGGATCGAAAGCTTTTCCCATCCGTGACCTACTAGCATGTGGGCAATTGCCGGGGAAAAGAGAAACGGGTTTAACCATCACTACCTTTAACCATCTTATGAGAGGCATTGCCATGGCGCAGCTCGAAATTCAACAAGCCCTGGAGGGAGCCGAGCTATTCAGAGACCTGGGGAAGCCGGAAACCCAAAAGATCGCGGGCCTCTGCGCGATGGACGTGTACGAGCCCGGTCAGTACGTTTTCCGGCAGGGTGATTTCGGGGACCGGATCTTCATCATCGCCGACGGTAAGGTTTACCTGGAGAGAGCCGTAGATGTGGGAACCCGCAAGGGAAATGTCGTGATCGGCATCCTCGGCAAAGGCAGGGTTTTCGGTTCCTGGTCAACCCTTCTCAACGCGCCCCATAACCTGATGTCATCCGCCTGCTGCCAGGGTCCCACGAAGATCGTCTCTTTGAAGGGCTCTGAGCTGAGGGCGTTGATGGAGAGCAACACCCTGCTCGGGTTCAACATCCTGGAAAAACTCTGCTTCCTGCTGAGAGACAGGATACAGAGTGCGTACGGCGCGATGGAGAAGATTTAGCCCACCCCTGGAGGAAAGGATCAGATGGAACAAAGGGATCTTAAGGAGGACGACATCTCCCTGGAGAGCGTCTCCTCGGCAATCCAGGCCTTCGGCAAGGAGAGGAAAAACCTCATCCCGATCCTTCAAATGATCCAGCAGGAGCTTGCTTACATCCCCGCCGAGGCGATCCAAAGGGTTGCTCAGCACCTGGACATTGCCCCCTGCGAGGTGTACGGCGTTGCCACGTTCTACAACCAGTTTCGGTTCAACCCGCCGGGCAAACACCCGATCAAGGTCTGCCTGGGCACGGCATGCCATGTGAAGGGGAGCGAAATCATCCTGGAGAACTTTGAGAGAAAGCTCGGCATCCTTGATGGTGAGACCACGCCTGACAAGGAATTCAGTATCGAGAGGGTCGCCTGCGTCGGATGCTGCGCCCTGGCGCCGGTCGCCCTGGTGGATGAGAACCTCCACGGCCACATGGCGCCGAGCAAGGTGGAAGGGCTGATCCTGGGGTTCAAGATCGAAAAGGAGAAGGAGCAAAGAGAAAAAGGCGGGCATGAATCCTGACGACCGTGCAAAGGTGATAGACCGATTCAAGGTGTTGCAGGATGAGGCGGAAACACGGCGAAAACGCTTCAGGGAGGCAGAAGTCCCCAAGATCCATATCGGCATGGCCACCTGCGGCATAGCCTCCGGCGCCCTGGAAACGCGGCGCGCCTTCGAGGACGCCCTGGCCGAGCAGCGGGTCGAGGCCCTTGTCCATAACGTGGGGTGCATCGGTCACTGTTATGCGGAGCCCGTGGCCATCGTGGAAAACCCCGGTTTCCCTCCCATTTTCTACTACAAAGTGACTCCCGGAAAAGCGCGGATGATTGTTAAATCCTTCCTTGTGGATGGAGACCCCCTATTCGAGCACCTCCTGGGCGCGATGGAGCAGAATGACCTGATCCCCGCGGTCACGGATTTTCCCCGCTTCAGCCGGGAGAAAAAGGTGGTCACGGAGAAGTGCGGACGGATCGACCCCGAAGACATCTACGATTACATCGCCGAGGGTGGTTACTCGGGCCTGGTGAAGGCGCTTCAGATGGGGCCGGAGGAGATCGTCCGGGAGGTGGAGGACTCGGGCCTGAGAGGACGGGGGGGCGCGGGTTTTTCCGCCGGCCGTAAATGGGCCCTCGCCAGGGAGGCGGAGGGAAACGAGAAGACGGTGATCTGCAATGCGGACGAGGGAGACCCCGGCGCATACATGGACCGCACGATCCTGGAGAGCAACCCCCACCAGGTTCTGGAAGGGATGGCTGTCTGCGCTCTTGCTGTGGGCGCCAGGGAAGGCATCCTCTATGTGAGAGC
>JAGUZM010000278.1 GCA_020060805.1 Deltaproteobacteria bacterium
CAGCTCTTCCACGATGGCCGGCAGTTCCTTCAAAAAGACATCCACCTCAGCCGGGGTATTCTCGATGCCCAGGCTGAAGGTCACGGAACCCTGGGCCCAGACCGGTTCAACGCCGATGGCTTCCAGAACATGGGACACTTTCAAGGCCTGGGAAGAGCAGGTGGAACCGCTCGAGCCCGCGATGCCCAGGGAGTTCAGGTGCATGAGGATGGACTCCCCCTCGATGAACCCGATGCAAAAACTGGCATGCCCCGGCAGCCTTTGGACAGGATGGCCCGTGAGAAAGCTTTCTGGGACGTTTTCCAATACGCCCCTGATCAGCCTGTCCCTGAGTTGCGTGAGGGCCCCCTGCCGCTCAGGCAGCCTCTCGCGGGCTGCTTTCGCGGCCGCACCCATGCCGACGATGCAGGCCACATTGTGCGTTCCCCCTCTCAGCCCCCTCTCTTGAATCCCTCCGCTGATGAGGGGCGAAATCCGGACGCCTTTTCGCACAAACAGGGCTCCCGTACCCAAGGGGCCGTAGAAGGTGTTCCCTGCCAGGGTCAGCAGGTCGACATTCAGGTCACGAACATGAATCGGAACGGATCCCGCGGAAGCCGCCCCGTCGGTGTGAAAAAGAACACCTTTTTCTCTCGATATCCTTCCGATCTCCTCGATAGGTTCCAGGGTTCCGATCTCATTCGAGGCCGACGTTACGGTGATGAGAACCGTGTCTTTCCGGATAAGGCGGGCGATCGCATCCGGGTCGACGATCCCTTTATCATCCACCCTGAGCCAGGAGATCTCGTAGCCCTCCTTTTCCAGGCTTTTTAGGGGATGGAGGATGGAGTGGTGCTCGACGGGGCTTGCGATGAGGTGCTTCCCCTTTCTTGAATGAGCTTTGACGATCCCGTGGACAGCGAAGTTGTTGGACTCGCTCCCGCAGCTCGTGAAAATGATCTCCTCCGGTTCAGCGCCGATCAGGCTTGCCACGTGCTCCCGCGCTTGCTCAACAGCTTCCCGGGGCTTCTCTCCGAAAATATGCCAGCTCAGCGGATTCCCTGTCTCCTCCGAAAGGAACGGAAGCATCGCTTCTTTTGCCTCTTTGAGTAGAGGAGCGCAGGCCAGGTGGTCGAAATTAATGCCTTTCACGTTTTCTCCACATAAGCGACATAGATGTTCTGATCTTTCTTTGTGATGTCCAAAAGCTTATTGGCCGTCTCCTTGCACCAGTTGACGACATCTTCTGCGAAACCTGAGTCATCCGCGAGAACCTCCACGACCTGATTCGAGGCCAACTTTGCCAGCTCCAGTTTCAATTTCACTATGGGTATCGGACAAAAAAGCCCTACCGCGTCCACAGTGGATGTGACGGTGACCTTTCGCCCTCCCACGTCCACCTCTTTCATAACCCTTCCCTCACCATCGACCCCGGTTCCCTTGTCCCACGGCACCGCCGGAATGCCTCATACGAAAATGACTTGATCCTGAGCTGTCTCCCTCAAAAAAGTGGTCAACCCCATCGGCCGTTCCACCGCCTCGATCAGTTCATTCCGTGCGATGTTGAGGATGCTCATGGAATTCGTGCAGGTATAGAATTTCCCGCCCAGGGCTCTGGCCTGGGAGACGAGTTCTGAAAAGGGTTCCATGTGTCCTTCCCTGACTTTGTCCACGAGAATCTGTTTGTGGGCAGAATCCTCCTGCCCTTTTCCATCCTCTGCCGAAGGGGCCCCTTCCTTCTTCAGATACTCAAGCGCCCAGTAGGTGAAAAAGAGCTTCACCTCCCGTCCCAGGGCCAGAGCAGCGAGCCCGATCGCCATTCCGTGCTGGATCCGATCGTAAGAACCGCTGTGGAATATGATTCCGAGCCCGCTTCTTTCCGCCTCCACTGCTCATTCTCCTCCCTTCAACCTGCTAGTGCTTTCGGATGGTATCGGCCCAGTCCAGCAAAGGAACGCTCGCCTTCCTGGCACTCTCGAACCGCACCCCGAGCTCGTCTAACTGTGCTTTCTTCAGTCTTTCAGAGAGGATCGCAAGCCCGTCGCAATTCGATACATGAATGAGCAGCGCTCTCGCAGCCCGCGCCGCCTCCTTGGCTTCAACGTCCGTAAGGATGTCTTTCTCCAGCAACTTGGCGCAAGCTCTCGCAGTCTCGATCACACCGTCGTGTTCTTTGAGCAGTTCATCCACGTACTCCCCGAGAAACACCCTCAGGGTGGGATACAAGGCCTCTTCCTCAAACCGGAAATGGGGGCCCACCAGGTTATTGAGTTTCCCCAGCACCTCCCTTGCCTTGGGGACATCCTTGGCCTCGAGAGCGCTGATGATATCCAGGAGCCCGTCCCGCACGTCGCGGTGATCTTCCCTAAACTGTGTTATTGCATCCAGATGAGCCATGTTGAAACCCTCCTTTCTCTCCCTTCCTTGCCGAGCTGAACCCGGCCGGGTCCCCTGCCCCTTAAATACGGGGGGTGAAATCCCGGAACCGGACTCCTATCGGCTTATGTGCCACAACGTGGCATCTCATAGAACAAATTATGCCCGCTGAAGAGCGTGTCAAGCGCACTTTAAGACATTCCCCGGCACCCTGCCTTGACTTAAGTCAAAAGCGCACTTTTCAGGAAAAGGCCCTTCCCAGGGCTCCCGGAGTAACTTCTGCGCAGGGGCGGCACAGACCCATGCCTCCCCTCGGCGGGCTTATGGGCGCAAAATCAGATGAACTCGAAGGATTCAGGCCGGTATGGCGTCCCGGATATTCATTGAATTGGTCCTCTCTGCGGCCCCACCCGCCGGAATTCTTCAATGAACTCCTGGGACACGGTAGGGCTTAGAGGAGCAAGGCCATCTCCTGGACGAGGTTCTGGTAGGATTCACAGGTTCCGCCGCCGCCGCTTCTTTCCTCTTCCTTCCTGAATAGTTCCGAGAGGCCTTTCATTTCATCGGCGGTGAACGCCTCCCTTGCCTCGGGGAAGAACTGATGATCCTCTTTGTGGATGTGATGCCTCAAGAGATGGGTATACCCGACGAGATTTTCAAGGAGGGTGACCAGGGCTATCTCGTCCCCTTTGGCGTACCCGTCCAAGGAATCGGAGATCTCCCTGACGAAGTTGCGGCCACGCTCATGCTGGTGCCTCAACGACTCGATCGGTCCGTCCAGGGTCCCTCCTCTCTTCTGGGCAAGCTGGGCGAACATAAGGTGTTCCTCTTTGAGATGGTGGAACCGGTCCGCGAACTTTCGGGCGAACTGGAGGGCTTTCTCGAAAAATGCAGGCGGAGGCCGATCCCCGGTTTCCAGCCTGTCTGCGGCTATGGCCAGGTTGTCCAGGAACGACCTGATTACACTGTGCTCATGGATCAGGATCTCGATCGGATCCTCGCCTCCCTCGGCTTTGCCCGTGACCTGATGGTCACTGACTAGGGGCGCGAGGGCATGAAGGGCGTTTTCCATGTCCGGGTACCGCCTCTCGGGATCGCGCTCGCAGGCTTTGGTGATAAACTGACGGAGCGCCTCGGGTAAATCGCGCACCTTTTCACCCGGGTCCGGGATGCGCCGATGGAGATGCATATCCATGACCTCCTTAACGCGATCTCCCGGGTAGGGTTTTTCACCCGTCACCATTTCATACGCCGTGATCCCCAGGGAGTAAACATCCGTGCGTTCGTCCAATCGCTCGCACCTTATCTGTTCAGGAGCGGTGTAATATATCGTTCCGTCGAAAATACTCCGGTCCTCGCTCCCCACGGGGGCGGCCACGCCAAAGTCGAGGATCTTGAGCGAGTCGTCCCTTTGAACGAACACATTGGAGGGGTTGACGTCGAGATGGAGGATTCCTTTTTTGTGGGCATAGTTCAACCCGGAGCACATCTGGGTTAGGAAGTTGGCTGCCAAGGAAGGTGGTATTTTCCCGAGGCGTTTGATCATGGCTTGAAGCGATTCGCCATCCATCAGTTCCATGATGATAAAGACCGTCCGGTACAGTTCTTCGATGTCGTACACCTTGATGATGTTCTCATGGTTCAAGGTCGCGATGATTTTGGCCTCATTCCAGAAAACCCGCAGGAATTCCTCATTCATGGCCATGTGGTGTCTCAACATTTTGATCGCCACAGGCATGTTCAATGTCCGGTGGATACCCCGGTAGACGATGCTGTACCCGCCGCTGCCGATGACATGGGTGGCAAGATACTTGCCTATCTGCCTGTCCGCGGTCGGCCGTTTGGAGTCGAACCGATCCGCCACCAATTCGGTGAGAAACTCCAGAAACTCGGGGTCGCTTTTTGAGATGCGGTCGAAGTGAGCTCTGTTGAGAACCCATGCGTCGATGTCCGTCTCGGCCACCACATGGGCGTTCTGAGGTTCCCCTGTCAGAAGCGTGAGCTCACCGACGATGTCCCCTTTTCCCCTGTGGCCGGTGGGGTGCAGTTTCCCTTCTTTCTCCACCAAAACCAGGCACGATCCCCTCTGGATGATGTAGGCCGATTCCGAGATTTCTCCCTGGCTGATGAACCTCACCCCTGCCTTGACGTGCTTGTACGTCATCCCTTTCAGGAGCGGGCTTTTCTCCCCCCGGGAGAGAAAACCGAGAAACTTCCGATGGGCGTCGTTCGCCCCTTGTTCCTCTTGAACCTTTCTGAAGAAATCGCAACTGACGCAGGAGGCGCGCTTTTCCGCGAACGATCCCTGGATCTTTCCTCCGCAGAAAGTGCCCGCCACAGCCCAGCAGATTCGCCCTGCGTTTTTCCCGAAATTGATGCCGTCAAAAGAAACGTCTCTGAACGCAGGACACACCCCGAGGTCGGCCATCATCCTGCCGCCTTCCTCTCTCCCGCACTTCATGAATTCCCAGCAGTTGACTCTTCTCTCATCCACTTCTGAAGCTCTGTCTCTTTTGGTGTGAAGCGTTTTGCCGCATAGGCCGCATCCGCGCCTGCGTCCTTCTCTTTGCCGACCCCGGCCTTCCACCCCTCTCTGAGGGAGCCCTGCAATCCCACCGGCGGGTAACCGTCTTATTTCCCTATCAAGAAAATACCGTACGTCGCAAACAGCTCGGGGAGGAAGGCGACGATCTTACCGTGCCTGTCTCGGGACTTCGTGTTGATAGCGACCTCCTTCCATATCCTGAAGTGGACCTCCCTGGAGAATTTTCTGAAATCCTTGATCGTTATGACGCGAATGTTCGGGGTGTCGTACCATTCATAGGGGAGCTGCTTTGTCACCGGCGCATAACCGCTGAGCAACAACTGGAGACGCACCCTCCAGTGACTGAAATTGGGAAAGC
>JAGUZM010000107.1 GCA_020060805.1 Deltaproteobacteria bacterium
AACGCTCTTCCGGATTTTTTTCTGTTATTTCCTTTAGGAAATCACGCGCTTCCTGCTTCCTCTCCATCAGAATCAGCGCTTGTATGATATTCAAGACGGCATTCCAGTCCCTCGGATTAGTGCGCAAATCTTTCCTGTATGCTTCTATTGCCTGCAGGTAGTCGTCGCGGGCGCTTACCAGCTTACCTTCTTTATGCTTGACCATACCCCTGAAAAAATAGAGGTACGCCAACCCAGTGACCCCATTTTTGTGATCTTGTTTTATACCATCATCAAGCGCCGAAATCGCAGCTTCATGCTCTCCTATTTTTGTATGCATATAGGCTTTCCAGTAATAGAGAGCCACGTACCCTTTATCGGCATCTAGTGCTTTATCTATCAATTCGAGCCCCTTGATAATCGAAGCCGTCTCCCCTGTCCGCTGGAACTCCGCCAAGTTCTCAAGCGCGTCTTTCAGATATTGTTGAGCCCCCGTTCCTGTAAAAGGCTCAGATTTGCTCTCATCGGAGGCCGCTGGAGGGTACCGATCCAAAGAGGGGATCCTTCTCTCTGAATCAGAAGACCCAGCTACTCGGATCTTGTAGCCTGTTGCACTATGTGCCCTTGTCATTTCAGTTAGAAACTCATCCTTTCCGACATAACCTGCCAGAGAAGCAGAAGGCGAAGAAATAGGTTGTCCCATTCCCCAATGTAAGAAATGAGCAAGAACCAGAAGAGTTGTTATCGGTATGATCCTAAGAATGGCCATCCTTTATCCTCTCTCCAGTAAGTGGGGGGCGGTTCTACTGGCTTGCCGGGAACCCAGGGAGACTCAATGAGATAGTTAACACTAAAGATCTCTGCTTCACTGACTGCTCTTATCCGCCATGTTATACCGTGTGGGCCCGCACGTCTCAACTCAATAGCCCTCGTTTGCAACTCAAAAAGCAGACACTTGTGGGATTTTTCGCAAAGATGAACTTCGTCACCGTGGCGCCTTTCACCTCATAGTGCTCACCGATGTAGTAGGTGGTGCTGCCCCCCTGAACCGCCCGCCTTACTCTCGCCCGGTGAGCGGGGGAGAGGATGGAGGGGAGGGGCAGGGTTGAGGCTGTCCGACAACTTGTCGCGAACAGGCCGAACAGCCTTTCCGTTCATGGTTCGATACCTCACCACGAACGGGAAATCAGTCACTTGCAGAACGCGTTTGCCCTTCGCCCTGAGGTATCTAAGGGGGAAGGGTGGTCAAATCCTAGTCGTCGGACAGCCTCCCCGCCGGTCTTCTTCTAGGAGCCTGCTTTTCCCAGGTCCTTGCCGTAAAAGGCAAAGATCACTGTACCGATGACGCCGAACCCGAAGGCTGCCAGAAAGTTGGTGGCCGGAGACAGGGTCCATAGGTACGCGCCGCCAAAGGCGGCGAAGGAGACAACGAGATCCCGCGCCAGGTAATAGGCCCCGAACATGCCCGCTTTCTTCCCATCGGGCGCAAGGTCCATGATAAGCGCTTTTCGAGTCGGCTCGCCGAACTCCTTGAGGCCTCTCAGGACAAAGGCCAGAATCAGGAACGGAAAAGAGCGGCTGAAGAGAAGGGCCAGCGGGAAAAAGGTGAAGAACACGAAGGTCATGATCACGAAGGGCTTTTTCGATCCTCTGTCCGCCAGGCAGGCGACGGGAATGTAGATGAGCATGGCTGTGACCATTTCCACGGAGGAGAGAATGCCGAACTGAACGGGCGAGACCCGGGCGTGCTCAAGGCACCAGATCACCACGAAGGCATAGGGAATCTGCTCGCAGAACCGGATCAGGATGTCGGACAGGAGCAGGTTCCTGAGAGACGGGCTCATGTGCCTGAGCATCCGGACGGGATTTTTCTCACCCCCATTCGCCTTCCCCTTTGTTCCCCTCTCCTCCCTGATGAGAACCTGCTGCATCACGAGGGATAGGGCAGCCATCCCAAAGGCTGCCACGAAGGCCAGGCGGATCCCTGCTCCTGTGCCGTACCGCTCGATCAATACCCCTCCCACCACAGGCCCCAGGGCCATGGGGACACGCCGGATCAACGAATGCATGGAAACGCCCATGGTCCTCTTGGTGAGGGGGAGCACCTTGGAGATGAGGTCCATCGAAGCGGGAAGGGATATGGCGGACCAGGACACGAAAAACACAGCTCCCAGGATCACCGCCTGCCATACGGGAAAAAGAATGACGATCGTGTACCCTGCCATGGCAAGGAGGTTGAAAACCACCAGAGCCCGCTTGTAGCCGAGGCGGTCGCTCAAATACCCGCCCGGAAACGCGTAGAGGGCGCTCAGAAGATTGTCCAGCCCGTTCAGAAGGCCGACGGACAGGGCCCCCCCGCCCAGGAGCATGAGGTAGACGGGGAGAAACCGCTCCGCCATCTTTTCGCCCATGCCGACCAGGATCATCATGGCAAGGACAACGACCACGTTCCTTTCAAGGCCGAGAAACTCGGTTATTTTCCGGAAAGCGCTCATGGTGACCGCCATGATAGGGGAAGTTTGGGTTTGTGGCAACAGGTGAGGGAGGGTCTTCCCGTGCGCCTTGCACCACTCCGCGCGACCCGGCCCTGGATTCCCTTGGGTTCTTATCGCAAAACCCACAAGCCCTGCGTCACGAACATTGTATTTAAGGTCCAACTGCTCTAGAATGAAAACATGCTTTCCATCGGCTCGGTCAAACTGGACAACGCCCTCGTCATGGCGCCCATGGCGGGTTACACCACCCTCGCCTTTCGCCTGATGGTGAAGAAGCTCGGGGCAGGGTGCGTCACCACGGAAATGGTAAGCTCCGAGGGTCTCGCCCGGGGCCACAAGAAGACCGCCGAATACGTGAGAAGCCACGCGGACGAAAAGCCCCTGTCCGTGCAGATCTTCGGCTCCCAGCCCGAGGTGATGGCCAAAGCGGCGGAAATCGTTGTGGCGGCCGGGGCGGATCTGGTGGACATCAACATGGGCTGCTCTGTGAGAAAGGTGGTCAAGACGGGCGCAGGGGCAGCCCTTCTCCGGGATCTCCGGAAAGCTGCCAGGGTTGTTTCCGCGGTGCGAAGAGCCTGCGCCTGTCCCCTGACCGTGAAAATCAGGGCGGGCTGGTCTCCTGAAGACCCTGTGGCCGTTGAGATCGCCCGTGTTATCGAGGATTGCGGCGCCGATGCTGTCACGGTCCATCCCAGGTTCGCCACCCAGGGGTTTTCAGTGCCTGCGGACTGGACATGGATAGGCAGGATCAAGGAGAGGGTGGGCATTCCCGTCATCGGCAACGGAGACGTCTCAGACCCGTCCCTTGCCTTGCGCATGAAAAAGGAGACGGGCTGCGACGGCGTGATGATCGGCAGGGGAGCCATCAGCAATCCCTGGATTTTCCAGCAGACCGCGGCAATGGAGCAGGGTCTGGGGGAGAGCCGGCCCGGCCCGTGGGAACGAAGGGCTTTCCTGTTAGAGCACTTTACCCTCTTGTGCGAGTCCATGGAAGAGCGTAGGGCGGCCCTCGCCGTAAGGGGCCTCGTTCTTGCCTGCACCAGGGGCCTCCCCCACAGCAGCCGGCTCCGTGGGAGGATTGCCCAAATCCGGGACGGGGAAACCCTGATAAGCACGATGGACCATTATTTTTCCACCCTGGAGAATCTTCCAAGTTGAAAGTCAAGCTCGCTCGAACCGCAGGGTTTTGCATGGGAGTCCGCCGCGCCCTCGATAAGGTCCTGACCGAAGCAAACAAGGGCCCAGGGCCGCTCTATACTTACGGTCCTCTGATCCACAACGAACAGGTGATGAGCCTCCTGCAATCCAAAGGGGCCACGCCGGTCGATGACATCTCATCTGTTCATGAAGGAACGATCGTGATCCGGGCCCACGGGATTCCGCCGGAACAACGGAAACGACTCAAGGCTTCAGGGCTGACGATCATTGACGCCACCTGCCCCAGGGTCGCCCGAGTGCAGGCGATCGTTCGGTACCATACCCACAAGGGCTACTCGGCGATCATCGTCGGAGAAGCAGACCATCCGGAGGTGATCGGCCTCAAGGGATATGGGAATGCCAAGGCCCACGTCATCAGCCGCCTGGAAGAGATGCCCGACCTGCCGGAGACGGAGAAACTCATCATCGTCGCCCAGACCACCCAGGAAAAGCAGCAGTACATGGGGATCGTCGATTCGATCAAGAAACGCTTTCCCGACGCCCTCGTCTTTGACACGATCTGCGACGCAACCCAGCGCCGGCAGGAGGAGGTCAGGGCATTGGCTCAGCTCGTGGACGCGATGGTGGTCGTGGGAGGGTACCACAGCGGCAACACCCGGCGCCTCGCCCAGATCGCGAAGTCAACGGGCGTTCCCACCTTTCATGTGGAGACGGAAGCGGAACTGGACAAGGAGAAGCTCTCCACCATGGGGCTGATCGGTGTGACGGCCGGAGCTTCCACGCCCAACTGGATGATCAGGAGGGTGGTGCAGGAGATCGAGTCCATCCGGAGCCGGAAAGAGTCCTTCCTGGGCCGGGCGGCCAGGAACGGTCTCAAGTTGCTTATCCAGACAAACGTGATGGTCTCCCTGGGAGCGTTCTTCCTGAGCTGTGCAGCCCTCGTTCTCTCGGGGAGGAACCCTGATCTTATTTACCCCTCTCTCGCTTTCCTCTACATCTATGCGATGCACGTTCTCAATCGTTTCCTCGATAAAGGGGCAGGTTTCTACAATGACCCTGAAAGCGCCCTTTTCTACAACAGGCACAGGAGAATCATCGTCTTCTCAGGCCTCGCTGCGATCACCGCATGCCTCGCCCTCTCCTACTCGATCAGCTTCACCACCTTTCTCGCCATGGTGGGCCTCAACATCCTTGGCAGCATGTACAGCCTTCCGATTCTCCCCTTGGGCCGGAGAAACCTCGGTCGCGCCATGAGGATCAAGGATATTCCCGGCTCCAAAACCCTTGCCCAGGCCCTTGCCTGGGGTGCGGTGATCGCCCTGGTTCCCCTCCTGGAGCCCGGCCGGACGCCCTGGCCTGCCGCCCTCGCAGCGTTCTTCTTCGTCTCTACGGTCGTTTATGTCAGATCCGCCTTCTTCGACATCTTTCAGGTGCAGGGGGACCTCATCATCGGCTCGGAAACGATTGCCATCACCCTGGGAGAAAAAAGAACCCTTCTTCTCCTAAAAGGGGTTCTCCTGCTCGGGGCCATCGTCACCGTCCTAGCCCCTCTTCTCTCATTCGTCGGCCCTTTCTCCTACCTCCTTCTCCTCTGCTACCTGACCCTGAGCCTCTGCCTCATCGCCTACGAGAGGAAGTGGCTTTATCCGAGCACTGGCCTGGAAGAACTGGTGGAGGCAAACCTTTTACTGGCAGGCCTCATGGGGCTCCTCTGGCATTTTTTTTCATGGCCCAAGTAAGCGTCATCATACCCAGCTTCAACCGAGGTAAAAAGCTCCTCCGGGCCGTCTCCTCGGTACTCTTTCAGACCTTCAGGGATTACGAAATCATGGTGGTTGATGACGGATCCACGGATGACACTCTTTCGCTCCTCGCCCCGCTCCAGGGGCGCCTCAAGATCATCTCTCACCCGGTGAAGCTCGGTGTCTCAGCGGCAAGGAACACGGGGATAAAGGCGACCGAGGCTCCCCTCATCGCTTTTCTCGACTCTGATGATTACTGGCTTCCGGAAAAACTGGCTGCGCAGGTCGGTTTTTTCAGGGACCACCCGGCGGCGGTCGCCTGCCAGACCGATGAGCGGTGGATCAGAAGAGGAAGAAGAGCCAACCCCAAGAAAAAGCATCTCAAACCTTCAGGCCAGATTTTCGAACCATCCCTGAAACTCTGCCTGGTCAGCCCTTCAGCGGCGATGGTCAGGCGATCGCTGTTGGAAGAGGTCGGTCTCTTTGATGAAACCTTGCCCGTGTGCGAAGACTACGACCTCTGGCTCAGGATATCATGTCGTTATCCGATCTGGTTGATCGAGCAAACCCT
>JAGUZM010000576.1 GCA_020060805.1 Deltaproteobacteria bacterium
CCGACATCAATTCCCACGGAAAGGATTTCGATTCTGTTCACTTCCATCGCTGTAGCTCAAAACCGCCCGGTTCTCTGAGGGCTCTGTTGCATCGCATCCGGATGAAAAAAGAGGTCTCCAGCCGCGACCGGAAACCTCTCTGGGGTAGTGATCGGGCTCTAGAGTTGCGCCATCAGGGCGGCAGCCTCTTTCCCTGCCCGGGATAGTTTTGCGGCCGCATCCCTTTTCTTGAGGATGCTCACGTCATCGGTATCCACGTAATCCACGGCCTTGACGTCGCAGAACCGGACGCACTGGGGCTCGCCGTCACAGACGTCGCACTTGAAAACCTTCTTGTCTGTTCGGTTGTAAGACATGGCCCCGAAGGGGCAGACGGTCACGCAAGATCGGCAACCGATACACTTGTCATAGTCCACCATGACCCTGGCCATGGACTCATCCCGGGAGATCGCCTTGACCGGGCAAACGTTCAAACAGGGAGCATCCACGCACTGCTGGCACGACATGGGGATGTAGAGCCCCTCCGTCTCCCACTTCATGACCTTGATTCGGCTCCTGGCCGGGTTTGAAATGCCGTCGTGATGCACGGCGCAAACGAGCTCGCAGAGCCTGCAGCCCGTGCATTTCTGGTAATTGACATAGAGCGCTTTAGCCATTGGTTTCTTCCTCCTCAGAAAATTTACGCCAGGTGGGACGGCTCGTTGCCGATGCCAAGTCGTTTCAAGGTCTCCGGTTTGGGGATCCCGTTTTCATCCCAACCCTTATGCCCGTAGCATTCAGCACGCATCTTCAGGAACTTGTCCTTCTCGATGACTCGACCGACGACGTCCGGCGCCCCTCGCCTTGTGGGTTCATCGTGATAGCGATGGTTGAGTACGTCACCCTTCTCAGGATCATCCTTGGACAACCCTTCCCTCAGGTTGAACAGCCGCTCCATGTTGTTGCATCTTTCGGCAACCTCCCAGATCTCCTTAGGCGTCAACTGGAGCCCTGTGTTGTAGTAGAGCACCTTGGACCAGTCTTCAAAGTTGGGAAGGGTGGCTCCCAGGAAGGTGGTGTGGTACTTGCAAATGCCGAGACAGTCCACGGCCATGTAACAGTTTTCATGCCAGAAGACCTGCCAGGGTTTGCCGATGTACTCCGTATGCTCGGAGCTCAAGGGACCATCGTAGGGAACCGGGTTGCTGTAGATCTTTCTCATCACTTCCTGCGGCAGGTGGTAGAGGTCGATGGCCGGCCTGCTCCGCAGATGATCAGACCCTCTCGAGGCCAGGGCGATGTTGAGCGCCAGGGCAGGGGTCGCCCTTTCATCGGAGTGGAGGTTGCTCATTCCCTTCACCTGGATCAGGTAGCTGAAGGAGTCCTTGCCGATTTTCTTGGAAGCCTGAACGCCGCCGTCGGCCAGGGCATCGCCGAGCCATCCCTTCCGCTGGCAAATGCGGTGGATCATCTCGACGACGGCCTCGTCGTTGCCGAACCGCAGTTCCAGGCCATCCGTCTCTTTCGTGGTCAGGATCCCCAATTCGAACAGCTCCATGGCCCAGGAGATCAGGCTTCCTATCTCCAGGTTGTCCACGCCGTACTGGTTGACGAGGTGGTTCGCCACGAGGAGTGTTTCTGCCCTGGGGGTGTCGGTTTCGCCGCAAAATGCGCCCTGGGAGGTGTATTCCGGGCCTTCATCATAGATGCCGGCATAGGGGCCTATCCCCGGGACTTTGTACTTGGCCCGGCAGTGGACCTGGCAGCCGAAGCAGCCGGTCATGTGGTAGGGCCCGCAGGTATCTGTTGCGATTTCGTCGAGGTGCTCGGGTTCGATGTCGTCCGCGTATTCGCACTGGTTGTACTGAAAGTTCCTGCACCGGATTCCGCCCCAGGAGTTCGTGGCTCCCCAGATAAAAGGGGTCCCGATGGTTCCCTGGGTCTGGTTGACTTTGGCGCTGGTGATCTGCCCGATGAAGCGCTTGTTGAATTCCAGGGCCTCCACAGGGTGGGCGATCTTGATGTCCATGGTTCCCCTGCAGGCAACAGCCTTGAGGTTCTTGGACCCCATGACACAACCCATGCCCGTTCTTCCCCCGGAGTTCTTGATGCCGGTCATGACGTTGGCGTACCGGACCAGGTTTTCGCCGGCAGGCCCGCAAACCATGCTCTTGACTTCCTGGTCGCCGAGCTTGTCGCGGATCGCCCACTGGGTTTCCGTGACGCTCAAACCCCACAAGTCGCGGGCATCGCGGATTTCAATTTCACCGTTGTGGATGAAAAGGTAGACAGGGTGCTTGGCTTTGCCCTTGATCACCAGGTGGTGAAACCCTGCCCAGGCCATTTCAGGGGTAAAAAATCCGCCCATGTTGGCGCTCCCGAGCAGTCCCGTAAGAGGGGATTTGGCCATCACATGACACCTGGAGGTTGCAGAGGCGAGGGTGGCACAAAGAATACCGCCGCTCACCATCAAGGTGTTGTCCGGGCCGATGGGATCGCAACCCTTCCTGGTGTGGTTATAAAGCAGGTAGGCGTCCAGGCCTCTGCCCCCGAGGAACTTCTTTCGGACCTCCAGAGGGATGGGTTTGATCTGGATGTCCCCTGTCGTGAGATCAATATAGGCTATCTTTCTGTCTAACGCCATATCACTTTCCCTCCTTATCTTTCATCTTCCTCACCAATTCCTCTTCAGCGATCCTCCTGTTCACATCCCAGACCGGTCCCCGGATTCTCGGGAATCCGTCCTTGACCCAGGCCACGCGGAATTCCATTCCGCACGTCGGGCACTTGATTGTCTTGTCGCCCTTCTTGGGTTCGAGCCTTTCCATGCATGTCGGGTTATGACATCGGAATTTGCCATAGGTCCTGGTGCTACGCAGACTCTCGGCTGTCGAAAGCCTATCTTTTTCCTCGACCATAGTGCGCTCCTTTCTGATGCGTTAAAAGGGATTATCGTCCGATGGGAGCCCGGGGAATTCTCCTGGAACAATTCTGTTGGGGTGTTCCATCTTTAGCCCCGAGGTTCACAGGGCTTTTTCTTGGGCTCCCCTGGGCACCACAAACCCCATTTAAGTTGTTCATTCCCATGAACAAACGGAGGCAATCATAGCATAGGGATGACCTTTGTCAAGGGAAAAGTGTTATGTCTTATTCGACATAAGAGCAACATCTTTCGCCATCCTGACAGGGTTGGTACCAGAAACAGATGTTCCAGGGGTTCGGGCGGAAGCGTTCATCAAAATGAACGAATGGCGGAACGATGGGGACTCGACGGCTTCGGAGCGGCAGGGAAACTGGCGCCCTTTACCTGGGGGCAACCTTGCGATAAACCTCGCCGACATTGGTTTTCCGGCAATTGGGGCAGAGGAAGAGGTAATCGTCTTTAAAGGACCTCCCGATCTTGTCGAAAAGGGGTTCCGGGACGAAGAGGGCTCCGCACTTCCGGCAGGCTTTCATGTCCACGGACCGTATTTCCTGCTTGGGAATGACCTGAAAGAACTGCCTGAAGCTGACCTCATGCCTCAGCCGGGCGGCATCTTCCGGGCATGTGTGGACGCACGCCCCACAGCAAATGCACTGGTAGTGGGAGTAGCTGAAAATCCTGAGGGTCCCCTGATCCCTAGACTCGAGGGTGCCCGTGGGACAACTCAATTCGCAGGAAGCGCAGCCCGTGCAGGTTTTCGGGTTGAGCCTCGTTCTGCAAAAGAGGAAGGCGGCCATGAGGATCATCGCCTGGCCGCTCAGGACATGGATGAGGCGCATGTTGTCGGCGAGGAGGGGGATGGGTTCGAGGGTGCCGTGGGTGAGGAAATACCCGGTGAGGAAAGGCAACCCTGCCACGATGATCACGAGAAAATCCCAAGGCGAGGACTCGGGCCTCAGGCGGGATGAAACCAGGCGGCGGACGATGAAATAGGCGGCGATGAAGAGGAGGACGAGGGTCATCCCGTCCGCCCATGGGCTCGGAAGAGATCGCCATGACCATTCAAACCGCGACATCTCCCAGAGAGAGACGTGGCCCGCAAGCCAAATCGGAACCGCCAGAAGACAGATGTGGAAGACGTAGCGCAGAGCCGCGTAAAGGGGTTTCTTGGGAACGCCCTTATGAAAGGGCAGGAGAAATCGGCCGTAGATCGGCAGGGCGTAAGCCCACCGGCTCTCTTTGCCTCGGCTGCTCATGATGATCTTCAAGATGAAGAAGACCAGCCTCGCAGAGACTGCAACAAGGAACACCAGGGAAACGATCCAGAACAAAGCCCCTTCTGCAAAAGCATCCAAATCCATGTCCTCTTCTCCGCACCACCAAAAAAACGACCTTCACCCACTTTCTCCGGGCCCCACGGCCTCCCGGCCGTGAAGGAACGCGGGCAAAGGAGCGCCGGGTCGAGGGAAAAGAGATCGCCCTCCTCCCGATGCCAGGTTCATTATCGTGAACCGATGTGGCCTGCGTATCATACAATAAGGTTCACCCGTGTCAAGGGAAAAGTCCCCTGAACCGTTCGAGAATCGGGTAGTCTCTCGGTAATGCCTGATCTTGGAGATTCACGTTGACAGGGGGACGGGAAGCCTGTAAACTCCGAATCAGAAGTTCAACAGGGTGAACAATGGTCAAAGGTTATTTTGCTCCTTCCGTCAAAAAGGCGTTTGAAATCCTGAAGCTCGTCTCCAAGAAAAAAGAGGGGCTGGGGATCAGTGAGATCGCAAGGGACCTCCAGATGGCAAAGAGCACGGTCCACGGCATGACCTCTGCGCTGGAAGAGCTGGGCGCAGTCATGCGAGACCCTGAATCGAAGAGGTACACCCTCGGGTTTACCCTGTTTGAGCTCGGCAAAATCGCCTACTCGCAGATCGACCTCAAGGAGATGGCGAGGCCGGTGATGGAGCAGCTCATGGAGAGAACGCAGGCATCGGTGTTCCTGGGCGCTTTGAACTGGGATCATGTCACGATCCTGGATATCGTGGAGCCGCCTACGGAGCTGAAAATCACCTCTCCCATAGGCACGACCATCCCCCTCCTGGCAGGGGCCGCGGGAAAAGTCTTCCTCTCCCTGATGGGAGAGGAACAAGCCCTCAGGCTGATTCACTCAAAAGGGCTTGTCCGGTACACGCCCCGATCCATCACGGACGTGGACGAGTACGTGCGAGAGATCGAGAAGGCTCGCGAACAGGGGTTTGCCACGGATGACGAGGAATACATTCTTGGGGTGCGGGCGGTGGCAGCTCCGATCCAGGGCGGAACCCGGCCGATGTCCGCGATCTGGGTTGTGGGGTTCAAAGCGAGCCTCGACGACGAGCGAATGAAAGCCCTGGCAGAGCACACCCGGGAATCAGCTGAGGCCATCCGAGGGAAAATCGAAATGCATGTCTTTCCGAACCATTCCCAGCGACAGCCGGTTGAATGAGTTTCGGCCCGGGGTGGGATGCCTGGAGAAAACAAGAACCCCTCCCCCCAGCGGGTTCTCCTCCACAAGAGCTATTTGAGCCCTTCAAATTCCAACAGGAATCTGTGAAAAAACTGCTCCATGAAGTCATGGCGCTCTGAGGCCAAACGCGCTCCCTCAGCAGTCAACATCCTGTCCC
>JAGUZM010000421.1 GCA_020060805.1 Deltaproteobacteria bacterium
AGGCGACATGAGAGAAGCCTGTCTTTCCGCGATGAGCGAAGCGGAAAAGGCCTTTGCCAACGGTGCCCTGTATCTTGAAAAACGCCTGGAATCCCCGCGCCACGTTGAGTTTCAGATCCTGGCTGATCAGCAGGGCCGCGTGGTGCATCTGTTTGAGAGGGAATGCTCGATCCAGCGCCGGCACCAGAAAATCATCGAGGAAACCCCCTCTCCCGCCGTGACCCCTGCCATTCGCCATGCCATGGGAGAAGCCGCAGTGTCCGCGGCAAAGGCGTCAGGATACGTGAATGCGGGCACGGTTGAATTCCTCCTGGCTCCGTCCGGGCTTTTTTACTTCCTGGAAGTCAATACCCGGCTGCAGGTGGAGCACCCCATCACGGAAATGACCACAGGCCTCGACCTGGTGAGGGAGCAGTTGGAGATCGCCGCCGGGAACCCCCTCGCCTTCCGACAGGAAGACATCAGGCCCAGGGGCCACGCGATCGAATGCCGCATCTATGCCGAGGACCCGGAAAACCGCTTCTACCCCTCTCCCGGGCCGGTCCTCCTGCACCGGGAACCGTCGGGCCCGGGCATCCGGAATGATTGCGGCGTGTACGAGGGATTCACCATCCCCGTGGAATATGATCCCATCATCAGCAAGCTCGTCGTCTCAGCCGGCACGAGAGAGGGGGCCCGCAACCGGATGATCAGGGCCCTGGAGAGTTACGCCGTTCTCGGCGTTCGCACCACCATTCCTTTCTTGATCGACGTGCTCAAGTCAGCCGAATTTTGCGAGGGCAAAACCCACACGGGATTTATTGATGAGCACTTTGGGTCATGGCGTCAGGCTCAGGGAGACGCGGATCTGGCAAGGATCGCTTATATCGTCCATGAGTTTCATTCAGAGACAAAGGCTTCGGCCCGGGTTAAGCAGGGCGCGCTTCCGGGGCCGTGGCAAACCCTCGGGAATTGGAGGATGTGAGGGGAAGGGTGCAAGGTACAAGGTGGACGGTGCACGGAAAAACAATCGGTGCAAGCTCTGTTCAACCATACGCTGTTTGAGCAGGGAGAGGGAATAAAGGGAATAAGATGAAGTACCGCCTCAAGATTGCCGATGGGATCACGAACGTGGATGTCCTTCCATCAGGAGGCGAGGGAACCCTCCACTTGACCGTGGGCGACAAGGCTTGTGACGTCCCCTTCCAGGCCGCCGGCGAGACCCGCTATCAGCTCTTTGTCGATGGGAAGAGCGTGGAGGTTTTTGTCGTCCCCGGGGATCAGGGAAAGCACGTTTTCGTCAAGGGAAAGACGTTCTTCGTCCAGGATGCTGACCGGCTGCCGTTGCGCCGGCCAGGGGTTCGGGGACAGGAGCAAATGCCCGGGCTGGTGACGCCTCCCATGCCTGCGGTTGTCGTGCGGGTTATGGTGAGAGAGGGAGATCGGGTCAGGAAAGGCCAGCCCCTGGTGGTGGTGACGGCCATGAAGATGGAGACGACCCTTGTTTCACCCAAGGACGGAACCGTGAGGAAGGTCAACACATCCGTCAACGCCAAGGTGGCTCCAGGAGACGCCCTGGTGGAAATCGAGGAGGAGGCCGAGGAAAATGACGCAGGATCTTCTTTATGAGCTCAAGGAAACCACCGCCTTTCTGACCATCAACCGGGAACCCAGAAGAAACGCCATCAGCCGGGAGATGATCGCCGCGTTCATGGGATACCTGGACAGGTTCGACGAGGACCCGGAGGTTCGCGCTGTTTGCATCACATCTGCCGGGGACAAGGTCTTTTGCTCCGGCGCGGACCTGGCCGGAACCCTGGCGGGAGAAGAGGACGACCGCCTGGCAGGACCCAGAAGCTATGCGGCCCTCCTCAAGAAGATGGCCGGATTCGGGAAGCCCTTGGTCGCAAGGGTTAACGGGGTGTGTATCGCGGGCGGCCTGGGGTTGATGCTCTCATGCGATATCGCCATCGCGAGGAATGATGTCTATTTCGCCACCCCTGAGGTGAACGTGGGGATCTTTCCGATGATGGTGGGGGCATTGCTCTACCGGCACATGGGCCGGAAAAAAGCGATGGAAATGGCCCTGACGGGCCGCCGGATCCCGGCTCCGGAGGCGGAGCGGATCGGCCTCATCACCCGGGCTGTGAACCCGGATCAGCTTGACCAGGAAATCCAGGAGACCCTGCGGCTCCTCACCTCCAAGAGCCCTATCGGCATGCGCATCGGCAAAGAGGCTTTCAGGGTCATGAGCGACATGGCTTTCGACGAGGCGGTTGATTATCTCTGCACCGCCCTGGGGAGAGCGATCTCCACGGAGGACGCCGCAGAGGGCATGACGGCCTTCATGGAAAAAAGAGAGCCCCGTTTCAAGGGAAGGTAGATCGAGGGAGGAAGACAAATGGGATCATTCTGGATCACCGACAATCATGACTACGAGCGGCCATGCATGATCACCTGCGCCCTTTCGGGCGTGGTCGCCAACAGGGATCAGTGCCCCGGCATTCCGTACAAGCCTGAGGAATACGCCGCCGAGGCGAAACGCGCCTATGACGCGGGGGCAGCGGTGGTGCACATCCACGCGAGAAAACCCGACGGATCTCCGAGCTACGACGTGGAGGACTACCGCAGGATCTATGAGGCGGTCACCAGCCTCTGCCCTGTGATCATCAACTTCTCCACAGGGGCGATCGGCATCCCCGTGGAGAAAAAAATCGCTCCGGTGAAGGAAATCAAGCCTGCCATAGCCGCCCTCAACATGGGTTCCATGAACTATGCCAAGTACCATGAAAAGAAGAAGTCTTTTGTTTTCGATTTCGTTTTCGCGAACCCCTTCTCGGAGATCGTTCCCCTGGTCACGACCATGAAGGAGAGCGGCGTCAAACCGGAAATGGAGTGCTTTGACTCAGGGCACATCGGCAACTGCTTTCCCCTGATCCACATGGGGTTGCTGGAGCCGCCGTACCAGTTCAGCCTGATCATGGGCGTCCTGGGCGGCATGCCTCCCACGGCGGACAACCTCAGCCATCAGGTTCGCCTGCTCCCCCCTGGAAGCGACTGGGAGGTGATCGGCATCAGCCATGACCAGTGGCGGATGGTCGCATCGGCCATCGCCCTGGGAGGCAACGTGCGGGTCGGGTTTGAAGACAATTTCTACATCTCTCCGGGCGTGATGGCCCTGTCCAACGGCGAGCTCGTGGAAAAGGCTGCGAGAATGGTGAGGGACCAGGGCCGGGAAGTGGCCTCGGCCGAGGAGTGCCGCAAGCGCCTCGGCCTGCGGCACCGATGAGGGCAACTCCGGGAGAGGGGCGATGACCTTTGAACGCGGCAAGAGCTATGATGAGGTGCAAGAATATTTCGGCCCTGCCCACGAAGCCCTTCGCCGGCGCGTGCGGGCATTCGTGGAAAAGGAAATCCGACCCTTCGTGGAGGACTGGGAGAAGGAGGGTGAATTTCCCAGGGAACTTTACGGAAAGGCGGGAAGGGCGGGGATACTCGGCGTCGGCTACCCGGAAGCCTGGGGCGGCTCAGGGGGAGACCTTTTCAGCAAGATCGTCTGTGTCGAGGAGTTGATGCGGTGCGGGTCTGCCGGCGTCGTTGCCGGCCTCGGCTCTCTGGACATCGCGATTCCGCCCCTCCTCTCGGCAGGGACCGAGGAACAGAAAGCCCGGTTCGTCACCCCTGTTCTGAGGGGCGAAAGGATCGCCGCCCTCGGGATCACGGAACCGGGGGCAGGCTCCCATGTGGCGGGCATAAGCACCACGGCGGTCAGGGAGGCTGGGTGTTTCCGGCTGAACGGGGGCAAGGTCTACATCACGAGCGGTTGCAGGGCTGATCAGCTCACCTGCGCCGTGAGAACCGGAGGAGAAGGGTACAAGGGTATCAGTCTCCTCCTTGTCGAGTCCGGCACCCCGGGGTATTCCGTATCCAGAAAATTCGAGAAGCTGGGATGGCACGCCTCGGATACGGCAGAAATCTTTTTTGACGGCTCCATGGTCCCTGCTGAAAACCTGATCGGTATGGAAGGGCAGGGGTTCTATCTCATCATGGAGAACTTCCAGAGCGAGCGACTCCAGCTCGCGGTGATGGCCAACATGACGGCCACCCTCGCCCTGGAGGAGTCATTACGGTTTCTGAGACAGGGGCTCCTTCCGAGCCGGTCAGGGTCCGAACCCCAATGGGTCCGGGGCAGGCTGGCGGATATGGCCACCCTGGCTGAGGCGAGCAGGGAGTTCGTCTACCGTGTCGCGGCCAGGATGGATGCCGGGATAAACCAGGTCAAGGAAATCTCCATGGCCAAGAATTTCGCCTCCCAGGTGAGCGAGAAGGTCACATCGTGGGCCCTGGATATCCATGGCCAGCGCGCCGTCGCGGGGGGTCATCTGCTGGAGAGGCTTTTCAGGGACAGCCGGATTCTCTCGATCGGCGGCGGCACGCAGGAGATCATGAAAGAGGTCATATGGAAATACCTCTAGGGGTTATGACCTTTCCGGCCCTGAAAACCGCTGAAGGAAAAACCGATTGACCTGTCAGTCAAAGGGAAATATAAGAAATCCAGGGCAGCATCGAGCCCTGTTCGGCTTTAACCTTTTCCCTAAGGAGGTAACCATGAGGAAATCGACTCTTTGGACAGGCATCGTCATTCTGGTCGTCCTGGTTTTCGCGTCATCCGTCGGCGCACAACAGAAAGTCTCGGGGGTGACGGAGACGGAGGTCGTGGTGGGCTGGACAACACCCCTGTCCGGGCCCGCTGCGCTTTGGGGAGTCACCGGGTTGGGCGGGGCGGCCTGGGCTGAATACGTCAATTCCCAGGGAGGCGTTCACGGCCGAAAGATCAAGGTCCTCCTGAAAGACGACGGGTACAACCCCACCCGAGCCATGACCAACCTCCAGGAGATGAAAGGCAATGTTTTCGCCGTCTGCGGCCTCCTGGGCACAGCCATCCTGAACGCAGCCAAGGATTTCTTCCCTGAAAACCAGGTTCCTTTGATCACAGCCTATGGCGATGTGCGGATTTGGGCGCGGGAGCCCAAAGACAAGCTTCGGTACATCTTCATCGCCTACCCTGACTATGAGGATGAGGCGATCTACGTCACCACCTATGCCATGAAGAACCTGGGGGCGAAGAAGATCGTCCTTTTCTACCAGAACGATGATTACGGCAAAATGGCGATGTCAGGGGTGGAAAAGGCTTTAAAGGAGATGCCCGGCAAGACTCAGCTCGTTGCCGCGGTTCCCTATGAAGTGACGGAGCGGGCCCTTGGAACCCACGCCCTCAAGATGAAGGAGTCCGGCGCTGATACGGCTATTCTTTATCCCACCATGTCTCATGGCGCCCTGATCCTGAAAGAGATGGCGAAGATCGATTTCCGTCCCAAGGTCCTGACCACGTTCACCCTCGGTGACCCGGTCATGTACGGGGTGGCGGGCGATGTTTGGGAGGGCACCTACATTGCCCTTCCGGGCAACTCAGGCGTGCCCGGCTCCGAGCCGGAGTCGGACAAGGTGGTGGAGATTCTGAAAAAGATGGACCCCAAAATCGCGGGCAAGGAATACCTGGCCCTCTTCGGCGCAGCCTCCATGATGCACCTGGTGGAGGGGCTCAAGAACGCGGGCCGCGATCTCACCCCGGAATCGATGATCAAGGGAATGGAAAAGATCAAGAACTGGAAGCCCGAAGGCATCGGCGCGCCCGTGACCTATGGGCCTGATCGCCGGCACGGCAACAATGCCTCCCGGATGGGGCAGGCCAAGGGAGGCAAGCATACGCCCCTTGAGCCGTTTACCGTTCACAAGGCTCATTTCTAGATCCCTATGACTCTGCTGCAGATCAGTGAACTGTCCATCAGCTTCGGAGGGATCCAAGCGCTGGCAGGGGTTGACCTCGAGGTGTTCGAGGAGGAAATCCTTGCCGTGATCGGGCCGAACGGCTCCGGCAAGACGACCCTCTTCAACTGCATCTCCAATGTCTATCACCCGGATCGGGGTGAGATCCTTTTCAGGGGGGAGAACCTTGTCGGGTTCTCCCCCGATCGAATTGCCGGAAAAGGGGTCGGCAGGACGTTCCAGAATCTCCGTCTCTTCCTCCACATGACGACTCTGGATAATCTCCTTTTGGGCAGGCATGCGAAGTTTCGAAAGAATCCCTTCCATGCCGTCTTCCGTCGCCGGGGAGAAGAACTCCGGCATCGCAGGGTGGTGGAAGAGATCATCGAATTCCTCGACCTTCAGGCTTTTCGGCTCACCCGGGTTGCGGATTGCCCTTACGGCGTTCAGAAGCGGGTGGAAATGGGCCGCGCCCTTGCGATTGAGCCGAAGCTCTTGCTCCTGGACGAGCCCATCGCGGGCCTGACCTCGGAGGAAAAGGAAGAAACCGCCTATCGCATATCCGAGATTCGGGGAAGGTACAAAACAGCCGTCCTCCTGGTGGAGCACGATTTGAGGGTCGCCTCCAAGCTTGCCGACCGAATGGTCGCCCTGGATTACGGGTTGAAGATCGCCCAGGGAAGCCCTCAAGAGGTCCAGCGGTCGCCGGAAGTCATCAAGGCGTATCTGGGCGATGAGTGAGGACCTGTACAAATAAAACGTTGCAACTTATTCCTTAACAGCCCCTGAGGGGTGTGACGGTATGGATCCCCTGCTCAAGATCACCAGCATCGAAACCCTTTATTATGATCGTATCTATGCCCTTCGCGGTCTATCCCTGCAGGTCCAGGAAAAGGAGGTTTTTGCGGTCCTCGGCCCGAATGGTGCGGGCAAAACCACTCTCCTCAGGACCATCTCCGGGCTTCTGAAAGACCAACCCAAGAAAGGCGTCATCGAGTTTGGGGGCAAACGAATTCAACGCCTGCCTCCGGAAAAGATCTCTTCCCTGGGCATCAGCTATGTCCCGGAAGACCGCGGCCTGTTCCGGGAGCTGACCCTCAAGGAAAACCTCGACCTTGGGTGCTGGGGCAGAAAAGACCAGAACATCAAGGATGATTTCGAGTTCATCTTCCGCCTCTTCCCTATTCTCAAGGCCCGAGCTTCCCAGCAGGCCGAAACCCTCTCAGGGGGAGAGCAGCAGATGCTCGCCGTCGCCCGGGCCATGCTCCGCCGGCCCAGGCTGCTCATGCTCGACGAGCCCACCCTGGGACTCGCTCCCCGGGTGGCTCGCCATGTCTATGACGCCCTTCGCCAGATCAGCCAGACCGGCACCACGATCCTGCTGGTGGAGCAGAACGCCAAGATGGCCCTCGGGATCGCCCATTTCGGATACATCATGGAATCGGGCCGCATCGTCCTGGAGGGCACGGCTCAGGCCCTTCAGGAAAACGAGGACGTGAAAGAGCTCTATCTCGGGATCGGCGGGGAGAGCGTCTCCCCCAAAGGGTGGAGACTTTACAAGAAGAGGAGAACCTGGTGAGTCAAACGGAACCAACGAGCTTTCCGGCCCTCTTCTTCCTCCAGGTGGAGAGGCAGAAAGACCGGATCGCCCTGAGACACAAAGAGTACGGGATCTGGAACCGCATCACCTGGAGAGAGTACGGCGAGAAGGTGCAGGAAGTCGCAGCGGGCCTGCTCAGCCTCGGCCTCGAGGCCGGGGACAGGGTCGCCATCCTCGGCGACAACCGGCCCGAGTGGCTCTTCTGCCATCTCGGAACCATGAGCATCGGTTGCATCACCTGTGGGGTATATGCCACTTCCGCCCCGGAGCAGGTCGCCTATGTCGTCGGCCACTCCGAATCCAAGGTCCTCTTCGTGGAAAACGAAGAGCAGGTGGACAAAGTCCTCCAGATCCTGCCCGAACTGAGCTTGAAAAGGGTCGTCGTCTGGGACCCGAAAGGACTCTGGGGCTTTTCTCATCGTGAGATCATTTTCTTCGATCCCTTCACGGAACAGGGCAGGCGCTACCTCGAGGAACACCCGAAGGCCGTCTTCGAGCGAATGGAGGCGATTGACCCGCATCAGACGGCGATGATGATCTACACCTCCGGCACCACAGGCCGGCCAAAAGGGGCGATGATCACCCACCATAACATCCTCAGCATCACCGATGCGTTCATGGAGGCAATCCCCTTTGACGAAAAGGATGAAATGCTCTCCTACCTCCCCCTCGCCCACATCTATGAGAACATTATCTCCCTCTTCGTCGCCATCAAGGGAGGGGGGACCGTCAACTTCGTCGAGAGCATCGATACCCTGACCCAGAACCTGAGAGACGTTTCGCCCACGGTATTTGCGAGCGTCCCCAGGATCTGGGAGAAAATCGCTTCCATGGTGGCGATCCGGATGTCCGACTCCACCTTGCTGAAAAAGGCCCTCTACCGTCTCGCGGTGCTCGCGGGCCTGCGATACGTCAGGGCGGAACAGGGCTCATCCAAACGCGTCGCCCTTCGCCTGCTCTACGGGTTGTCCTACTGGCTCGTTCTCCATCACCTCAAGAGACAGCTGGGTCTTGAACGGGTGAGGTACGCCGTCTGCGCGGCAGCGCCCGCCTCGCCTGAGCTCTTCGAGTATTTCAACGCCCTCGGCATCCCGTTGAGGGAAGGCTACGGCCAGACAGAGTCCACGGGTGTGATCGCTCTCCAGCGCATCGACCGGCCGAGATGGGGATTCGTCGGGGAACCGGTTCCGGGCATGGAGGTCAAGATAGCCGAGGACGGCGAGATCCTCACCAGAGGCCCGGGCGTCTTCAAGGGTTACTACAAAGACCCGGATCTCACGCAAGAGACCGTCAAGGAAGGGTGGCTTCACACGGGCGATGTGGGTTCCATGGAGGACGGTTTCATCAAGATCCTGGACAGGAAAAAGGATATCATCATCACCGCGGGCGGCAAGAACATCACCCCCGCCTTTATCGAAAACAAGCTCAAATTCAGCCCCTACATCCAGGATGCGGTGGTCATCGGCGAGCGCAGGAAGTACCTCGTCGCCCTGATCCTCATCGACGAGGACAACGTGACGAAGTACGCCCAAGACCACCGGATCCCCTTCACCACCTTTGCGGACCTCACCCAGAATCCGGACATAAGAAAACTGATCGATTCGGAAGTGTCCAAGGTGAACAAAACCCTCTCCAAAGTGGAAAGCGTCAAGAAATTCGAGCTCCTTCCAAGGCGATTCTACGAGGAGGACGGGGACGTGACACCGACCAAGAAGGTCAAACGCAGCTTTCTGGAAAAAAGGTATGCTGACCTGATCCAGAGCATGTACCGGGGATAGAAGGACATGGATCTCGTCGAAAGTTATGAAGAGGAATTGCAGCTGATCCGGAAACCCTGGACACGGGTCTGGGTCACCCTGTTCCTGCTTTTTCTGATCGGTTTGCCCTGGTATGCACCCGAGCACATCACCTACGTGACGACCGTCATTTTCATCTACGCCGTGGGCGTGCAGGGCCAGAATCTCCTGATCGGGTACACGGGCCAGATCTCCTTCGGCCAAGCCGGGTTTCTCGCCATCGGCGCGTTCACCTTCGGCCACCTCAGCCGCGTGGGCGTTCCTTGGCCCGCGGCTCTCTTCTGCGCCGGGCTTTCGGCCGGACTCTTCGGCCTGGTGGTGGGGTTCCCCTCCCTCAGGCTGAAAGGCCCTTACCTTGCCATCGCCACCATGGGCTTCGGGATCGCCGTTTACCAGGTCTTCGTGAACTCCGAGCTCCTCTCCGGAGGCCGCATGGGCCTGTCGGTTCAGAAACTCGCCCCCATCCTGGGCCTTTCATCGGTCGTTTTCAATTACTATTTCAATTTCATGATCGCCCTCCTTTTCACCCTTCTGAGCTATAACATCGTTTCCTCCTACATGGGTCGGGCATTCATCGCCATCCGCGACAATGATATCGCAGCGGAGGTGCTGGGGGTGAACCTGACCCGCTACAAGCTCCTTTCCTTCGCGATCAGTTCTTTCTACACGGGCGTGCAGGGAGGACTGATCGGCCTGTTCATGGGGCACCTGGAACCCAACATGTTCACCTTCATGGAAGCGATCACCCTGTTTGTCGCCGTGATCATCGGCGGCCTCGCATCCGTCGAGGGTTCCATCATGGGTGCGGCTTTTGTCATCCTTGCCCCTCAGGTGTTCAGCGGTTACAGGGAGTTGGTGCCCGTCGTCTACGGGGCGACGATTCTCCTGGTATTGATCTTCGAGCCCCTGGGGCTTTATGGGCGATGGTTCAAGATGCGCCTTTACTTCCGCAACTGGCCTTTTCGATGAAAGGCCTTCTCAGGTATAAGCCATGGTGAAGTTCTTCCAGTACACGATTTCGGGCCTTGCCACGGGAAGCATCTATGCCCTGGTGGCCCTGGGGTTGGCCCTGATATACAGGTCCACGCGGATTCTCAATTTTGCCCACGGCGATATCACGACCGCGGGCACCTTTGTCGCTTTCGCTTTCCTGGGGCTCGGCCTCCACTACGCCCCGGCCTTTATCCTCGCTCTCATCTTCGGTGCCATCCTGGCCATGACTTTTTACTTCACCGTCCTCGTGCCTGCGCAACGCCGCGAGGCAACCCAACTCGGGCAAATCATCCTGACCCTGGGGCTCGGGTTGATCCTGCAGGGCTTGACCGCCTATTTCGGGGGCACGGACATCCAGTCCTTCCCGTTCCCTCTGTCGGATACGAAGGTCTACCGCCTCGGCGGGGTCGTCATCAGCCAGTTGAGCTTGGGGACTCTCTTGATGGGCCTTTTCGGATGTCTCCTCTTTTACCTGTTGGTTCAGAGGACGCGCCTCGGCCTTGCGATGCGTGCCACCTCAGAGAACCTCCCCGCAGCGCAGACCATGGGCATACCCACCCGTCGGGTCCTCGCCTTCAGCTGGGGGGTGGCCGCTATGCTCGGCGTGCTCGCCGGCCTCTTCCTCGCGCCCGCTCTGCTCTTGGACCCTTTCTTCATGCTGGAG
>JAGUZM010000402.1 GCA_020060805.1 Deltaproteobacteria bacterium
CTGAGTCAGAAATCCGTTGCCGAATTCAGCATGGGCCGAAGCCCCCCGGAGGTGTTCTCTCAGGACCGCAATATTACCTCGGGGCGTTTGGAACGCCCCCATAATCTTAATGGGGATTACCGGGAAGACACAGAGTGGCGTGGGAGTCGGAGCGTTTGTCTTCTGGGGCTGTCCATGGTGGCTGCCAGGCCACGGGTGGCGTTAAAGTGGCTCTGGAGGAATGTGATTGCGTCCTGGAAGAACACCTCCGGGGGGCTCCGGCCGAGTCGACTTATCCACCTGATTTGTAACCCAGGACACTAGTCCAAACTGACCATCATCATATCTACAGGCGCATAATCGTCGGTGAGGAGGGGTTCATCCTGTTGAAGGGCCGCAAACTCTTCCTCGGTCAGCATGCGGCCGGCGTGCCTCGGGATGGAGGCGATGGGAATTCTTCTTTCAGCCACCATGCGTCGAGCCGAATCCGCGATTTCCGTTGCAGAAAGCCTCGCCCGGCCTGCTCCCGTGGCAACAAGCATGATGTTTCTTGATTCCTCAGGGGTCCCGGTGTTGGCAAGGGCCTCGGGGAAGACATAAACGTGTTCTCGGCCGAAGACCTGCCGGAATGTTTTGACCTCAGCCCAGAGAAGCCGGCTCTTGGAACCCTTCAAGGCGCTGATCAGGTTGATCAGCACGATGCCGTCCGGCCGGAGCCGGTCCCGGAGGAGGAGGAGAAACTCCAGGGTGGTGAGGTGAAATGGAATGCGGTCGCCTGCGGTGTACACATCGATGATGACGAGGTCATATTGTTTTTTCGTGTTATGGATGAACATCCGGCCGTCCTGCACAAAGACGCGCAACCTGGCGTCCTGCTCCAAGGCGAACCATTTGTGAGCCATACCGACCACCGCAGCGTCAATCTCCACCACATCGATTGAAACAGGGTAAGCCTGTCTGAAGACCATGGGTGTCACACCTCCGCCGCCGCCCACGATAAGAACATCCCGCAGGTCCGGGTTGATGACGAAGGGGAGGTGGAGCATATCCGTGTAGGTCGCTCCTGATTCGAGAGGCTGGCGAACGGAACCGTCTTCGTGGAGTACGACGGCGCTTTGGGTGAACCGATCGAATTTGAGCTTCCTCAGATTGCTGAATGCCTCTGCCTTGAGCCTGGGCTCAAACCTTTTTCCCTGGTCCGACACAATGGATTCGCCCGGCTCCGTCCTGCTTTCTTCGATCACGGCGATATGGTGGTACGGTGATTCCGCTTCATCAACCAATCGGCGCAGGCTGACGTAATCCCCATACCTCTTCATGCTGATGATGCTCCATCCTTTCGTGGTGCCCTCCACCTTCTCGCCCGCATCAGCGAGGGGAATGAGGTTGGGTTTCGCGGCTATGACAATGGCTGCTGCCGCCAGAGCGACGGCCACAGGCATCACCCGGGGCTGGGGCAAACCCCGCGCCCGGTGATGAAAGAAAAGGGCGAGGAGTGCGGAAAACAGGGTCACCATCCCTGCCACCTCGAAGATAAGCGTCTTTCCGAGTAAAGGGATCAGGACAAAGGTTGTAGTGAGCACGCCCGCCATGTTACCGACCGTGGAAAGAGCGTAAAGCTTGCCAGCCACGCCCGCAGCAGTGTCGAGTTTTTCCGTGGCGAGGCGGACCGAGAAAGGCGCCACCATGGCCAGGAGCAAGGTGGGGAGAAAAAAAAGGAGAGCTGCTGCGAAAAGGGGCCGGAGCATGGCCGTCCTGGGCCCAAGGGACACCGCCTGAATGCTCTGGCAGAGGGCCGGGGTGACGAGAGGGATCAGGAGCAGGAGAAAGCCTGCGAAGACGACGATGGCCGACAGGCGTCTCATCGAAGGTCTCCTGTCCACCATCTTACCCCCCAACCGGTAACCCAGGGTCATGGCGGTCAGGAAGACACTGATCACGCTTCCCCAGGCAAACACGCTGCTCCCGAAGTAGGGGGCGATTTGTGCACCGGAGATCACTTCGAAGCTCATCGTTACCACGCCGCAGACAAAAACCAGGATGAGCAATCCGGGAACAGGTTTCAACCTGCCCGGGGAAGAGGGCTTTTTGGGCCTCGGTTTGGGTATTTCCTTCTTGGCAGCGATCGCCTGGAAACCCACAGCGCTCGCGATCAGAACAAGGCCGCACCCTGTGAGCATCGCCCGAATGCCGAGGAAAGGGACAAGGACAAAGGTCGTCACGAGGGCCCCTGCCACGCTCCCCAGGGCGTTCCAACCATACAGCCGGCCCACGGCAGTTCCCAAACCGGGGATATCCCTGGCGCCGATTTTCACGGCAAGGGGCGACAGGATTCCGAGAAACAGGGTGGGCGGAAAAAAGAGGATCGCGGCCGCAGCAAGGGGAAGGAGCGGGGTAAGAGGTGAGGGGAGGTCGAATCCCAGGAGCATCCGGCAGACGGCCCTCCCATACCAGGGGACAAGAAGCACCAGGATGCCGCTCGCGAAAAGGCAAGCCGACAGAAGGAAGGCCCGCTGGGGCCGCTCCGCCAGCCTACCGCCCAGGATATACCCCAGGCTCAGGGCTGCCATGAAAACACCGATGACGCTGCCCCAGACGAACACATGGCTCCCGAAAAAGGGGGCGATGCAGAGCCCGGCGATGATTTCGACGTTCATCAGGCAACCGCCGGCAATGAACATCGTCAACGGCAAATCCCAGCCGGTTTGCTTTGTTGGTCCCTGGCGCATGGGGCAGGCGGACCCTACGGCTTAAGGCTCTCGATCGCAGCGATGAGTTTCTTCACCGAGGGGGTAGGTGCCATCTCGCCATAGAGGATCGATTTCACGGACTCCATATCATAATAGGCCTTGTTCAGGTCAGACTGGGTCCCCACCACCGAGCCTTCAAGGGACAACCCGGCAAAGAGCCCTTTTGCCCTGGAGTAGGAGTAGATGCCGCCCCTGAGCAAAACATCCGTGCCAGCCGTGGCATGGACGCCCAGGGGTCCGCCGACCACGGCCACGTCCCCGCCGAGCTTGAACGAGGTTTTGAGAAAGGAGTCCATCGTCCGCTCTCCAACAACCACAAGGATCAGGTCAATGGACTCGACCCCGACCTGGAAACCGAAGCTCCCAGCGCTCAGGTGAATGAATGCCGGCGAGCTCCACTTGCCGTCCTTGTGGGCCAGAACGACTCCCTTCCCGAAGGATCCCCCGATGATGAGACCGCCTTTCAGCATCCCCGGGATGATGGCCAGGCCCGAGCAGTTTTTCATCAGGTCCGCAGCGCCCGCTTTGTCAGGACTGCCCATCATTTCCTGGATGACGATCTTGGATTTCTCGACAATGGTCTCAGCCTCTTCCTTGTACTGGGCCATGGCCGGGGAACCGAGGGCCAGCCAGATGAAGCAGGCGAGGGACAGGAGGGTGATGATTTTCCTCATAGGGTTTCTCCTTTCACGAAACATGGGTCACGAAAAAAGCCCGGCATTTACTCCTTTGCTTTATCCTCGTTCCGCCGCGGTCGTTTGGGCCGGCGAAGCAGGTACGGCAAGTCCCGCACACCCCATCATCTGCCTTTCATCTCAAGCTCCTTATCAATGGCAGCCTGGAAGGCCCTGGGACTGCGCTCGAGAACAGGCTTTCCGTTCACGAAGACCGCGGGAATCCCCCTGATCCCGATTCGCTTGGCCTCATTCACATCCCTGTCGATGATGCTTTGCAAAGCCGGCGATGACCTGTCTTTGTTGAACTTCTCGATGTTCAGCCCGAGTTGGGCTGCGAATTCCTGAAACTTGGAGTCATTGAGGACCGTAGCGTTCTCGAACAGCTTTTCGTGGTATTCCCAGAATTTCCCCTGGTTGTGGGCAGCCAGGGCAGCCAGGGCAGCCGGCCTGGCATAGGCATGGTTGGGCAGGGGGTAATTCTTGAAAACGAGTTTGGCTTCTCTCGGGTACATCCCCAGCACCTGCTGGAGGAGCGGCTCAAGGCGGCCGCAGTAGGGTCACTGGTAATCGCTGAAGACGGCGATCGTCACAGGGGCGTTTTCAGGGCCTTTAAAAGGCAGCCTTGAAACGTCGATCTTCACGATCGTCCGGAGGCTGACGAGTTCAATCCTTTTTCCCGAACTGCTGCTGAGGACAAGAAGGTTGCCCCGCGGTGTGAGGGTGAGCCTGTCCAGGTCCCTGTCGACGGGGACGGCATCCGTCAGTCTGTCATCGGAAACGCTGTAGACGAGGACCTTCCCTTCCACCAGGACAAAGATCTTGGTGCCCTCCAGGGAGGAGGCGATGTCCAGGGGCGCGGCATCCAGGTTGAACCGCTTTTTTGCCTCAATCTCCATCTGGCCGTGTGCCCTGAGGCAACCAAGCAGGCCCTCAGCCAAAACCAGCAGCAGAATGCCGACGATGATCCTCGAGTTTTTCACGTGCCACCCCTTCATGCGGAAAGCTCAGGCGATATCCGGTCCTCTGCCCGTCTTTAAGGATCAGGAGATCAAGGCTATCCTACAAATTCCTTCAAAGAGATCAAGACAAAAGGATGGAGGCAACGCAGTTTGAGCCTGCGAAATCCCGACCTGACGGGGAGATGGGTGTTTTTCAGCTGCCTGCTAGATGTCGCTCACGGGCAGATGCAGGTCTCCTTTGGGTATGGGAATGATGAAAACCGGTTTTCGTGTCCGATGAAGGACTTTCTCGGAAACGCTCCCGAGAAAGGTATGGCCCAGGAGACCCTTGCCGTGCGTTCCCATGATGATGACGTCGCAGTCGAGCTCATCCGCCTTGCGCAGGATTTGCTCCGCAGGATATCCGTCCACCACGAGGATGGAGGTGACCCGGTTGAGCGTCTCAGGATCATCCTTCAATTCCCGGTGCACGAATTCCTTCAGCCTGATCTTGATGTGGTTGACCAGCTCAGTCCTTCTTTCCTCCCTGATCCTGGAGAGCTCAGGGAGGTAGGTTTGCGATTTCAAAATCGCCTCCTCCGATGGGGTGAGCTTTTCGAACACATGGAGGATATGGATTTGAGCGTCATGCTTCTGGGCTGAATGGACGGCATACCGGAAAACGTAGGCCGAGTTTTGGGAGAGGTCGGTGGTGTAAAGGATATTCCTGATTCTCGGGATCATGGCGGTTCTCCTCAGAAAACATCCGGCAGCCGGAATCCCGGCGTCACCGGATCATCTTGTTCGGAAGCCACGTGATCAGCTCCGGCCAGATGTAGCAAACGACGATTCCAACGGTTAGACACAAGGCGAAGGGCAGTGCCCCGACCAGGACCTTGTGCAGTGGGATGTCCGGGGCAACCCCCTTCACAACGAAAAGGTTCAGCCCAAAGGGCGGTGTGAGCATGGCCACTTCCATATTCATGGTGATGATGATGCCGAACCAGACCGGATCAAACCCGTAGTACTGGATCACGGGATGAAGGATGGGGCAGACGATGAGGACGATCGCGACGGGCGGCAGCGGGCAGCCCAGGACGAGGAGGAAAACATTGATGATGAGCATCAGACCCACTTTGGAAAAATGCCACGTCACGAGGGAGGTCGTGATCGACTGGGTGATGTAAAGCTTGGTGAGCAAGGTGGTGAAAAGAAAGGAGGTGGCGATGATCAGCATGATCATGGTGCTCTCCTTGATGGTCATTTCCAGGATGTCCCGGAATTCCTTGAAAGACCTCAGGCGGTAGATCAGGATGGCCATCACGAAAGTGGCGATCGAGGATACCCCGGCCGCCTCGCTCGGCGTGGCATACCCGCCGTAGAGAACGACCAAAAGGAAGACGACGAGAACCATGAAAGGGGCGACTTTGGAGATTCCCACGAGGCGTTCCTTCAAGGTGTAGGAGATATTCCCATAAAACTCCGTGCCCGACCCCTGGTGCGGTGCGATCCTCTCCCCGGCGTTCATCTGTCTTCGGGCCATGAAGGAATAGATCGCGACCCAGATACACATGAAGCCGGTAACGATGATACCGGGAATGACGCTCCCGATGAAAAGCTTGCCGATGGAGGTCTGGGTGGCGAGTCCATAGACGATGGGCACCACGCCGGGAGGAATCAGGTTCCCAAGGGCTCCACCCCCCACGATCGAGCCGGCTGCCAGGCTTTCGGGGTAACCCCTCTTTCGCATCTCCGGGATCCCCATGGTGCCTATGGCGGCCGCTGTGGCAGGGCTTGATCCGCACAGGGCCGAGAAGATGCCGCAGGCCAGGACATTGCTTATGGCCAGGCCTCCGGGCAATTTATACACCCACCGATGAATGCCCTCATAAAGATCAGCGCCCGCAGGGGTGACCGCCACGATCGCTCCCATGAGAATGAAGAGGGGAATCGCGAGGAGCCCGAAATCGTTCACCCCTTCTATGACGATCAAAGCGGTGAGGTCGAACTGGGCCCGGTCGAGGAAAAAGAACATGTATATGAGGGACGGCACGCCAAGGCCGAAGGCAATGGGCATGCCGCTGAAGAGGAAAAGAAACAGGGTGGCAATGATGATGATACCGAGAATATTGGCGTCCATACCTTCAGCCCTCCCCCTTTTTCTCTCTCAACCCGAAGATCTGTATGATGAACTGAAGCGATAGGAGGCTCATCCCCATGGGCAGGAAGAAATAGGGCAAGGCAAGGGGCGGCCCCCACAGGGATTCCGACCTCCAGCCTTTGGAGTAGGCTTCCCACCAGAACTCCCACCCCTTGTAGGCAAGGTAGATGCAGAAAAGGAGGGAGACAAAATGGGAGACCCTCAGGATATAGCTCTGGACCTTTTGGGGGAGGGTGCGGGTGATGAGATCGATGTTGATGTGGGCTCCATCCTTCAACCCGTAAGCCGCTCCCATGAACGTGGCCAGAACCCCCAGGTAGACCGCTGATTCGATTTCCCAGATGGTGGGTATCCTCAGGACGTAGCGCATGACCACCTCGTAGGTCAGGATCAGGGCGGATAGGACAATCGCCACGGCGCTGAGCCAATACATGACGCGGTTCAGGTTTTCGACGATGGTCGCGAAGGCCCTCAAGAAATCTTTCATCTCTCCTCCTTCAGGCGCAACAGGTACGGTTGGGGTTTCAGGAAAAAGGGTGTGCGGGGCCTGGGGCCTCTCCGGAAGAAGGCGAGGCCCCGGGCAAAGGTTCAAAAATCTACTTCACAGCGAGAGCCATGTCGAGCAGCTCTTTCCCGCCCTTGACCTTGTCGGAGAATGTCTTCCACGCCGTCTTTTTGGAGATGTCCAGCCAGACTCTAAAGTCCGCCTCTGTCATGTCATAAACATCGACACCCTTTTCCTTGAAAAGCCTGGACACTTCCGTGTCGTCCTTGATGGCTTCTTCCAGGGCGAACTTCTCCAAATCCTTCCCGACGCTCATGAGGACCTTCTGGTTTTCCGGGGAGAGTTTCTTGAAATTGATGGTGCTGATGACCAGGGGCTCCAGCATGTACCAAATCGTTGTTTGCCTGGGCGAGGTGTAGTGTTTCACCTGTTCATACAGGCGGTAGGACTCGAACGATGAGGAGGAGGTGAGGCATGCGTCCAGGACTCCCGTTTGGAGGGCGAAGTAGATCTCGGAGGAGGGCATGCTGGTGATCGCCGCCCCCGCACCTTCGTACAGCATGCTTTCGAACATCTTCCCTGC
>JAGUZM010000015.1 GCA_020060805.1 Deltaproteobacteria bacterium
CCGGTAGTTCAGCAGCTCACGGACATCATCCGGATCGGCCTCAGCCACCTGCCGACCGTCGAGGATAGCCTCGGCCTGCTCCAGCGTCAGCCGCGTGCCTTCGATATGGGTCGTGTGGTGGGCCTCAAGGAGCAGGGCTCGGGACCGCATCTTTTCAAGCCAGTCTTCGGAAAGCTTCGCCGCTTCCAGAAATCCCCGTGCCCGCTCGATCTGCGTCAGCCCGGCAGTCATGCGATTCGTAATGGTGAAGCGTGGTGTCAACATCGGCGCTCCTCCATTGGCACGCTCACCCTGACCTTTCCGGTCAAGAGATCATGCATAAGGCCTTTCTTTAGAAGTCTAAGCTTATCGACAAAAGCTTTTTCGATATTTATTTTGGTGTCATGGCTTGAAAGAGCCCTGGCAATCATAAATCTCTCCTCTCTGTCAGGCCATGGAATCAAGAAACTCCTTAGCTGTTCGTAATTTAGCCCTTCCCTATTTCCGCCGGCGTTAAAGATATCAACTTGATGTTGTCCAATCCAGGAAGATAGAACGGAAGAAAGATAAACCGCATCGTCACGACTTGGGCTCGGGAGCCGGATACCACACACATGTTGATTAACATTGGCTTCTCCTAGTCCTACGGGAAAATAACAACATCGGCCGATCGATGCTCCTGTGATATTTAAAAGAACATCATAGGGATATATTGCACTTCTACGCATATGTTCGTGCATTTTAGAAGAGATATATACGATATCTTCGACCGTCAGGCCGTTAAAAGTAACATTTTGGCTTCTAACAAACATAACTCCTGAGGTTTTATAAACTTCATTGCCGCCCCTTGGTGTTGCTCCGCTCCCTACGTGGATCGCAATATCATCAATTGTGACCAAATCCCATTCTATAGGTACCCTCCCCAAGGGCGAATCCTTAAATTTCTCCGGGTGGGTCTTGGGATCGCGAAGCTTTCCCCTTTCATCCAGCCCGCGGGTGAGCAAATCGTGCAGTAGCCCTTGCTTCATGCCCTTCAGCTTTTCAATCAGCGCCTCGGTTTTCTGAATGGCTTCATCTATGGTGTCGAGGATTTCAGCGATTCGATACTGCTCTCGTAATGGTGGAAGAAATAATTTCGTCTCCCTTACTATACCCGTATTCAAGTTTGCCTGCGTACCGGTTTGTCCAGCTGAACGGAACTTCTCAGTCGAGAATTTCAGAAAATGATAAAGGAACCGACTGAACGCGTTTTTTTCGTAACGATCAAAGACAACAAAACCATCGTGTATGCACGCTTCCATTTCGAGCACAACAGGTTCACCAATGGTCGCACAAATGCTCATAATCACCTGCCCAGGGTAGACAGCAACACTTCGCATGGCTCCTTTACGTGAAACGTACTGTTCAGTCGAGCGCAATCTACCATTTGAGCGTGTAACATCAGTGATTCTTACCCAACCCGGCCCTTCATCTGCAAACCAGAGCGGGCTATCGATAGGGCGGGGACTTGCTCCTCTACGAATCCGAGCAATTTCACCTATAGTAGTTTCCAACCATTCATGAGGTGCAGGATGGGGCAAAACCTAATTCCTCCATTTGCTTTTCCATTTGCTTTCTCACTTTCCGCAGCTCTGATTCAATTTCTATCATCGTTACCCGGTACTTCTCCCACCAATTCTCAACCGCGGCAATCACCACCTGCCGGTGGGCTGAGACATAAGCACCGAGATGCCCTTCAAGCTTCTCTCGGAGAATATCGAGGACAAGCTCTCGGCATTCCTCTTGCGATAGGGCCTCACGTGCCTCGTTCAGCCTCTTGACAAATTTCCTTTGAAGATCCCTTAATTGTTTCTTGGCTGCTTTCAATTTCTCCAGGATTTCCTCATAGGGCTTGAGCTTCATTTCCAGTTCTATGATTTTTGCCTCGACCGGTTCCACCTTTGCTTCTAGTTCCTTCACTTGGGCCACCAAAGTCTTGGTGTCTTCACCCTTTGCCTTATGAAATGCAATGGATCCTGCTTTCTTTGAGCTCCCTGTAAGGGTCTTGATCAGCTTCTGAGGTTCCTTGATGCTGTGTTTCAGCTCTCTAATTTGGTCCTTAAGCTCCTTGGCGTAATTGGGCCTTTCACCCTCCTCAGTGATGTCATTCTCTGAACCATCCTCGTTCTCACCTGCTTCAAAGGCTTCTTTTTCCTGCTCAAGGCTCATGACCTTCTGTCTTGCCTGTTCCAGCTCTGCCAGGTAATCCGGCAGTAGTCTCAATACCAGTGGATCATCAGCCAGTTCATCGAGGTGATTTCCAGTGTTTTCTTCCAACCCCGCTGCAATGGTTTCCACCCAGCCGTCAACAAGGCCCCCAAAACCCTGGGCCACAAGGGCCTTGAGATCGTACTGGTTCTCATTCCACCAGGTGGCAATCACCCCGGCAACCTTAAACCGGTCCAGCAGGCCAGCCGGCGTGATTTCTGCAACAAAGGCATCCAGCAGATCCGAGCGGACCTCCATCAGCCTCCTGGAATTCGGGAGTTCGACCAAATACCCCTGATGTTTCTGCCACCATTCCTCAAAGTCATGCTTGATCTTTTTCTCCTTTGCCTGGACGCCCTTTCCGTTCTCGATCCTCCCCTTGATCTCCCCCCTGGTTTTCATGGCCGGATCGAAGTCATAATAATCGGCATCACGTTCCACAAAGACGGTCTCAGGCCTTAGTCCATGAGCTGAAAGCAGGTCGTTTTTTGCTTCGACCTCTGACTTGGGGACACCCCCGATGAGATGAGCACGCACGTCATGGGGTTCGGGCGGCGGCGCATTATCGGCATACCTGCGGATGTTCAGGTTCCAGTCGTTCGATTTCAGGTCCTCTCTGGCCACAACGGCAGCATAGCCGGGGATATTGTCGAAAGATTCAAAGGCGGAAGCGATTTTTTCAATGTGCTCCGGCCTCAAGTAGTTCTGGGCCCGGCCTGCATGGTATTCGGCATCCGCGTTGATGAAGAGCACCCTGTTCTTTCGTTCATCAGGCTTTGCCCCTTTCGCCCGGCAGACCAGGATGCAGGCCGGGATGCCCGTGCCATAAAAAAGGTTCGGGGGAAGCCCGATCACGGCCTCCAGCAGATCATCTTCGATGATCCCTCTCCGGATCTCTTTTTCGATGCTTCCGCGGAACAGAACACCGTGAGGCATGACCGTGGCCATCATGCCGTTGGTCCTCAAGACCGCAAGCATGTGTTGCAAAAACATGAGATCGGCCTTTTTCCCGGTCTCAGGGCAGAAGCCGTAGCGGAACCTTTCAGGAAATTTCATGCCGTCTCTGGAGTAATTCTGACTGAAGGGCGGATTGGTAATCACGCGGTCAAACCGCATCAACTCTCCGCCGTCGAGATGAAGCGGGTTCCATAGGGTATCGTCATTCTGGATATTTGCATCAGGAATGCCGTGGAGGATCATATTCATCATGCACATGGACCAGACCCCGCCGTTATTGTCCTGACCGTAGAGCCTGAGATTGGTGGCGTTTCCGCCGTGTTCTTCCACGTGTTGTTTGGATAGGATGAGCATACCTCCGGAGCCCACACAGGGGTCGTAGATCCTCATGCCCTCCTGGGGCTTAATCAGCCGGACCATTAAACGGACCACATCCCGGGGCGTGTAAAACTCCCCTCCCTTTTTGCCTGCGGAATCTGCAAATTCGGCGATCAGGTATTCGTAAGCTGCCCCAAGAAGATCAGGAAATTCGAAATCGTCATTCCTCAGGCGGTACTTGTTGAAGTGGTTGATCAGATCTCGAAGCTTCTGGTCAGGAATTCTGGTTTTGCCTACCTTGCGGTTGAAATCAATATGGGCCAACACACCGTCGAGAGTCCGGTTTTCCTGCTCAAGGGCGAATAGCGCCTTGTTCAGTTCATCACCGATGTTCCTGTGGGCATGTTTCAGGGTCTCCCAGCGTGCCGCCTCAGGCACATAAAACGAACCTGCGTATCGGGTACGATCTACGGCCCTTTGTCTTGCCTCGGCTCCAGAGCGGCCCTTGGCAACCTTTGTCTTGATGATTCTTTCGTATTGCTCTTCAAAGACATCGGAGCACCGTTTCAGGAAAAGCATGCCGAAGATGTATTCCTTGAACTCCGAGGCGTCCATCTTCCCGCGCAGGATGTCGGCAGCAGCAAAGAGGTGGTTTTCAAGTTTAGCGAGGGTCAGCTTTCTCATGCGACTTCGTTTTCTCCCTCGAAGATGTCGGGAAAATGCCTTTTCATACTCATAAACCCGCCCCGCCCGATAATGATGTGATCGAGGATTGGTATATCAACGGTCCAGCAGGCCTGAACCAATGATCTTGTCAACTGAAGATCTTCGTCGCTCGCCTCTGCCTCGCTCGTTGGGTGGTTGTGGGCCAATATCAGGGCGGAGGCCTTGTTTCTTAAGGCCGCCTCCACGATCTCACGGGGATAAACGGCAGTGGTGTCTATAGTGCCCTTAAAAAGGATCTCTTCTGCAATCAGCCCTTTTGCCCTGTTAAGATGGAGAAGCCTGAACTCCTCTCTATTCAGATTGCCCATTGAAGCCTTCAGGTACTCGAAAAGGGCGTCGGGGCTCTGGATAACATTCAGTTTTCTTAGGGGTTGCCTGAGCTGTCTCTTGACGATTTCCATGGCAGCTATGATCTGGGCAATCTTGGCCTTGCCTATTCCTTTTATCTTCAGCAAATCCTTTTGGGACGCCGACATGAGTCCCTGAAAGCCACCGAATTCAGAGAGCATATCCCGGGCAAGGGCGACAGCATCTTTTCCCTGCCGGCCGGTCCTCAGTAGAATTGCCAGGAGGGCCGCATCGCTCAGGGCCTCCGGCCCATGGGCAAGAAGCATCTCCCGTGGACGATCCCCCTCAGGCCAATCTTTGATATGAACGACCTTATCTTTTTTCGATCCTTGTTCACGCAATGATAAATTGTCCTCGAAACTGGTTCCACTGATTATTGTTAAATATACCCCCATCTTGGGTGAGAACTTTCACTTTGATATGGGATCAAATGGTATTGTGGTATAGTGTCAGACCTTGGCTCTTGGCATTAGGCCATCAATCAACCGTTGAACCCTTACATCCCCTTTTTGTTGAGCATAGAGCCAGGCGCAAGGGGGAGAGAGCAACTGCCACCTCACTCCGGATCAGGTCCGGGGCAGGCTAAGGCTGGTTATGAAAGCCAAGCCCAGGTAAATGTCGTTTATCTTGACTCGTGGCGATAGGTTACTTTCCTCCAACTCTTACCCCTATCCTTCTCAATCTCCCAACTTGAATTTAACTGGGTAGACCTCTTTCGCGGGCTGAGAACCGGGCCTGGCCGGCTCGGAATCAAAACGACAAAAGCCCCATCTCTCTTTACGATAAATAGGGCCCTCGATCCCTCCCGCTTTGGTGTAGCCATCTTTTCGTTCAAACAGGCCATGTCCACCAGTGAGTTTTGGGTTGTCGGTAACTGTCTGTACTCAATGACGAAATTTAGGGCAATCTACTCCTGTTGTTAATGATTGTCAACCGTTGGTCTTTTGCCACGATCAGTATGGCAGGACCGCCCTCAGCAGGTTCTCTGCCCTCTAATCGGTGGCGGTTTGGGCAGTCTGCCTTGGATTGAGCGGTATTGGGGCGTCTGGGCTTGCCCTCGCGGTGGAACCCTTTCCCGTCCTTCCATGATCAAGGGCACCGGCTTGCTCTCGTGGGCGATCCGACCTGTTGGGAAGGCAGGTGTAAAGGCTGAAGAAGGAATTTCGGGTGATTAAGCGGGCTTTTCGGTCCATTTTTCATTCTTTTTCGCCCCTTTCTTGGTGGTAAACGGACAAATTCCCCGGAGCGGTGGTCGGTGGAAGTGCCTGTCATCACCGGACTTGGGCATTTTCAAGCGAATCTGCCGCTGAATCAATGGAGATCACTGGGGGCCTAATAACCGCGCACACAGGATTTCAGCCAAATCTCGAAGCGATTCAAGAACACGAAATCGGCCGTTATTCCTCGCCGTCCGCGCATTTCATTCGGACTGTGATCGGTGTTTTATGTCTCTTGGAAGGATAGAATTCGCAGTGTTTTCCAAACCTTTGGATGCGGATGTAGAAGCTCGTTTGAATGGCGAGTACCTTTGGGGACGCCATTATCCTTTTCTTTGGTGTGCGTCGGGCCAGTTTTGCCCAAAGACAAGGCATTAACCTGATTCAGTTTTCACGACCGCCTGGCTGATCTCCTCAAACACCCGAGGTGGTGGTGGAATTTTGAGGCTATACCATTGTGCCGGCCCACAACTGCTCGACAAACATTTTCCATGGTATGGCTTCAATATCCGTTGCGAGCTGCCGTGGTTGTTTCTCCATGCACACTATATAGCACCTCTTAACCGGGCCATCATCCACAAGCGCCTTCAGCGACCTGATATCGCCTTCATGGACGCGGGATGAGCCCTTGACTTCTATCGCCAGTTCTTTGTCGCCGACAATGAAATCAACCTCACGACCCGTGGATGTCCGCCAGAAAGCGATTGGCATCTCCGGATTGCGGTAGGCCTGATACGCTTTCAACTCCATCAAGATATAATGCTCGAAGGCTTTGCCGAATTCCGGGCTGCCGATCTTTGGCTGGCGCCTGGACAGATAATTGGCCACACCCACATCAAATAGATAGAATTTTTCCGTCAGAATCATTCGCCGGTCTTTTGATTTCTTCCAGGGCGGAATTCTGAAACCCAGATAAGTGTCCTCAAGAATATCGAAATAGGTGCGCACCACTTTGTGCGAGACTCCGGTTTCCCGTGCGATATTGGCGAAATTGATGAGTTCGCTGGAGGTGACGGCGGCCACCCGCAAGAACTCGCTGAAGGCCGGAATGTTTTGAGTAAGCGCCTCAGAGATAACTTCCTCCTTAAGATAGTCGGCGATATATGCACGCAAGTCCTCAATCGGATCCGGTGAAAGGTAGTGAGGGGGAAGTAGTCCGGAAACCATAATCCTTTCGATGTCAAAATCGGTGACTTCCATATAGGACAGCGGAGTCATGGTTCTGCGCCAGGCGCGACCGCCCAGAAGGTTGGCATGCCCTCGGCGCAGTTTGCGCGCGCTGGAACCTGTTAATAGAAACGAGAGACCCCGGTTCTCAATAAGCCAATGGACTTCGTCCAGGATCGCGGGGATTTTTTGAACCTCATCGATAACGATCAGGCCCCGGTGATTCTGGTAGCGTTCTCTTAGCAGGGCCGGCCGCGAGATGTATTCGGCAAGAACGTCGGTTTTCAAGAAATCGATGATTTCAACGCCCTTAAGGGTATGGGAAATCCAATAGGTCTTGCCGACCTTGCGCGGCCCCCACAGAAAAGCGGATTTCCCCCGAGGGAGATTGATCTGAAGCAGTCTCTTGATAATTTTCATTTCGAGGGAAATATATCCGGATAATTTCTCCTTGTCAAGCAATTCGTCTGATTGGGTATGACCACGCGGGAAGTGCTTTTGTTTCATGTGAAAAGGTCTTGGATCTTAGGCTGGTTGAGATGTCTGTCGATTGATCGGCCGGGAGGTATTCTGTGTGGCTTGTGTATAGCTTTTTCTGCCGACACCATGCAACAAGGGCAACTCTATGCAACTTATACTCAATATTTTAGCCAATGAACTAGCCCGCAGCAAGCTACGGGGTATCGGACCTATTTCGTCATGCTGGACTTGATCCGGCATCCGGGGCTCCCGGTCGAAACCGGAACCCAGTCCTTGAGATGGTTCCAGGCTTTCGCAGGGACGACGGCTGGATTCCGGCTTCCGCCGGAATGACGGAACCGCGGCAAGCTGCGGGGAATGGACCGAAAGCGATTCGAAGAAAACCAGGCGCCAAGAAATTGTTAGTGATATTAATAGGTTGTATTTAGGCCGCCATTGCAGAAAGACAAAATGGCATTCATGAGGTCGTCGGTTCGATCCCGTCCAGCTCCACCAGAGAAAAACAAAAGGGCCTGCGATAGAGCAAGCCCTTTCTTGTTGCCTTCCCCCCCCC
>JAGUZM010000573.1 GCA_020060805.1 Deltaproteobacteria bacterium
CCCCGGACCAGATCCGGGATCGAGGAAGAGGCCCCACGCTATGACAAGGGGCCAAAGAGGAAATAGGGGAAGCGAAACCTGATAGGTAAGCAAGTACAATTAGTCAACAACGTCCCCTCAAATTGCGTTCCCTCAAATTGGATTGAGGCGCATCTGCCCTCTACCTCAAACAGGTGTTTGCGCGGCCTCCGTCGATACTGTAATTGACCCCGCTGATCCATGCGGCTCTGTCCGAAGCAAGAAACAGGATAAGGCCTGCGACCTCCTCGGGCCTTCCGATCCTCCCCAGGGGGTGCGTATTCTGAGAGCTGTGCTCGACGAACTTTGCATAGCTTTCCTCATCCATGCCCCCGCGCCGGTGAAGTTCTGTCCTCACAACCCCCGGATTGACTGAATTGACCCTCACACCCTTGGAGGCCAACTCGATGGACGCGCAGCGGGTGAGGTGGTCGAGAGCGGCTTTGCTGGCGCAATACGCCAGGACACCGGGGAAAGACCTCAACCCTGTCACGCTTGAAACGTTGACGATGTTCCCCTTGGTTTTGATCAGGTGCGGTACCGCCAACTGCATCAGGCAAAACACGGAGCGAACGTTGATGTTGAACATGGTGTCCCAGTCCTCGAGTTTGGTGTTTTCGATGCGGCCGGTCTTGATGATGCCCGCGGCGTTGACAAGGACATCCAGCTTTCCAAACTCTCGCACCGCCGTTTCGACAAGCCTTTCGCAGTCGCCTCTTTGAGTGACATCCGTTTGAACGACCAGGGCCTTTCCCTTGGATTGTTGTGCGACCTCCCGCAACCTGTTTTTATCTCTCGCCGCCAGGACCACCGCGGCTCCGGCATCGGAGAGGGCGGCAGCCGTAGCCCTGCCGATTCCACTCGATGCGCCCGTCACTATCGCAACACGATCCGTCAATTCACCCATATCGTTTTCACCTCGTTTTCGATTTGAACCTGAAATAACATGTTTATCCTGATATTGACCGTTCTGCAAGAAAAAGGTACTTAACAAAGATAGCACGCAGAATGTGGATCGTGAAGCCTGGATGGCGCTTTCATGCAACGTTAAAGTCTTTACACGGAGGAGCAAACGATGGAAAAGGAATGGTCTTACAAGAGCCTCAAGGTCAAAGAGGGATTCAAGCCGGGGAGCAAGCGCTTCATGTATTTCTTCGTCGTTTCAGAAGGAGGGAAGAAGAAATGCAACTACTGCGTCTGGATTGAAGACGAGGCTTTGGCGCGGTTTGACGCCTCGAAGAATTTCAAAGCGATCCTCGATTCTCACCGCGGGGATTGGAACCAATGGGTCAAGGAGAAGATCGACCAGAAGGACTTCAGAAACATGGTCCTCAGGTTCGACAAAGAAGGGCAGAAAGAAATCGACCTCGAGAAGGTGGATAAGAAGCTGAGCATGGAATAGTGCGCGCTGACAAGAAGGGAAGGGCGCTAAGAAGCGCGAAGGGCGAAGTGCGAAGTGGGAAGTTCGAAGTGCCTAAAGAAAGCAGAGGACAGATGACAGAGGACCGAAGACAGAGGAAGAAGGAGTTCGAAGTGCGAAGTGTAAAGAAGTGGCATGGGCGGAGCGGCTGGGTTGCTGGGAATCTTCCGGTGGGAAGATCGTGGCTGAGTAGAGGGGCCCTCAGACCAACACCTTCAGCCTGTACAGGCCTTCTATCTCTTCCTCCGATAGACCAAGCCACTGACCCAGGATGAGCCGGTTGTGTTCTCCAAGGCCTGGTGCGGGCAGGCGCACAGTTCCCTGTGTCTCTGAGAACTGAAACGGAATTCCAGGCACGTCAATGTCGCCCAAAACCTCGTGATGCACCTTGGCGAACATCCTTCGTTTCCCGAGATTTTCATCGCGGTTTACCTGTTCGGAGGAATAGGCCGTGCCGCAAGGAATCCTCCTCGATTCCAGGGCACTTATGATTTCCTCCGAGGTGTGCTGCGAGGTCCATTCCTCTATCAGTGCCACAGCCGCGGCGTGGTTGTGGATCTGGCCAATGAGGTTACTGAAACGGGCGTCTGTGACCAGCTCCGGCCTGCCCACGGTCTCGGACAGATCCTTCCACTGCCTCGGTGTCAAGGCCACGATAGCCACTTTCCCGTCCTTGGACCTGAAGAAGCCATAGAACGGCATCCGGTCAGCAGAGTTCAACACGTCTTTCGGTTTCCTGCCGAGGAGCTGCTCCACCTGTTCCACAATCGGGTCCATGGCCCTGTCCACCATAGCCCTGTAATTATTGAAGTAGAGAACATCCTGCATGGAGATGTCAATGAACTGACCCTGGCCGGTCTTTATCCTGTGAATGAGCGCCAAAAGGCAAGCCATGGCTGCATACGCACCGGTCATGAGATCGCCCCAGTAGTTGGAGGGCGGTGAAAGGCTGTCAAGGTCGTTCCATAGCTGGCCCGAGGTTGCCTGTGCGATGATGTCGAGGGCGGCTCTCCGCGGGTTTGTTCCAGAGGACCCGAAGCCTGAAATGGCCAGGTAGATGATGTCCGGTTTGATGTCCTTCAGGTCCCCGTACCCCAGTCTTTGACTCTCGAGCGTTCCAGGGATGAGATTGTGAACGAAAAAGTCCGATTTCCCTGCAAGTCGCCTGACGATATCCTGGCCTTCACGCCGGCGCCAGTCTAATGCGATGCCGAGTTTATTGCGGTTGAATACGGAGTAGTTTCTCTCCGCACCCGGCAGCAGGTTGAAGATCATGCGGAGGGCATCTCCCAGTGGCGGTTCCACCTTGACGACCTCCGCCCCCATGTCGGCCAGGATCTGCGTGCACCGTGACCCTGAGATAAACTGGGTCATATCGAGGATTTTGACTCCCTCCAAGATCATCAGGGGATATCCTCCATCACGACATTACGCGCTGAAAAGAACCGGCCTTGGTTCGCCGCCAGCTTAGGAGAAAGGGGTTTGGGTGTCAATAGGGCGACTATTGAAGAGAGTCCCTTCTAATTGTATAGTGGACGATGGGTTAGGAAAGGGGAAGAGCAGTGAGAAGTTCGAAGTGGGAAGTGCGAAGTGGGAAAGCAAAAGACATTAATCACGAAAACACGAAAGTGAGAAACCGCGAAAAGAAGAGATACGGGGAACAATAAGCGGCCGATGACAGCGGACGAATTGTTTTCGAAAATGGAAGAACGGTTCGGGAAGTACCCCGACTGCGGCGTGGTCTGCAGCAATGGTGAGGACATCAGGCGTGTTGTCTGCGAAATAGACTGGTACATGCTTTACCACGTCATGACCGACCGCTATGCCCTCTATGTCGTGCACCACCCGGTGAGCGACTTCGCCCTCAGGCTGGGCGAGATCAATCCCGACGAGAAGCAGGATGACATCCGATCGGAGGCTCAAAACTGGCTCCTCGAGTTCAAGGCCCGCGAACTCGGGATGAACCTCGCCGTAGCCTACACCGTGGCCGACAAGATGCTCGAAACCGAGCTCTCCGACTGGATAGAAGGAGTGAAGGGGGAGGAAATCGTCACGCGCATAAACGCCTTCTTCGACCGCTACTTCAACCCGCATCCCGCGGTCGTCGTTCTTCCCGCGGCCCGGCGTCTGCTCGAACAAGGCGCTTCTGCAAAGGTAGTCCTCGGCAGTTACGGCTACGAAACGAAAAAAGGCGTGATCTATGTGGACCAGTGCGGTGCGGAAGAGAACG
>JAGUZM010000414.1 GCA_020060805.1 Deltaproteobacteria bacterium
GCTTCGCTATGACTTCACCTCCATCAGGTTGTCAAAGGGACTCTCACCCTCGAGCTGTCGAACATGCTCGGCACACATCAAAAGGGGGTTGCCACCCCAGCAACCCCCTACTTAAACATGAAAAGCTCAAATTTCAAAGATGTTTTTTGGGCCCTAGCCTCGTGAGTTCGATTCAATGCTCCGCTTCAACGCCTCAATCGCCTCGGTGATCAGTTTTTCCGCCACATTCACCATCGTTTCCCTGGCCACCCTCTCCACGACATTTTCAACCACCCTGGTGATCACCTCTTCCAGCTTTTCCTCGGAAATTCCTGCGAGCTCCGGAGCCACAGGCATCTCCGTCGGCTCCTCCTCTTCTGTCAAACCCGGGAGTTCCTCCACGCTCGCGATCGATTTTGTCAAATCCTCTGTCTCTTCCATCCTCAACGGGCTTTCGGCCTTAAACCCGGCGCCATCTTCCGCCAGCAGGCTTTCCCCTTCCAATTTGACCGTCATCGCTTCAGTGGCAAGGTCGTCTTTCTCTTCAGCCTCTTTCTCCTCCTCAAGTTCCTCCACCAGCAGGCTCTCAAGGTCAGTCTCCCCGCTAGCCTCTTCGCGCTCTCCTGCGGCTCTTGAGGCATCCTTCGAATCGAGGTCCAACCGAACGGTCTCGCCCGACTCTTCTGCCAGCAAATCTTCGAGTTCCGCTTCGGTGATCTCATTTTCCTCCGGGACACCCCTGTCTCGCCTCTCCGGACTCTCCGCCTGATTCAGTTCCAGAGTGATATCCGAAAGATCCAGAACATCGGCCTCCTTTGACGAATCCCCATCAGAAGACAGATCCTCGATCTCCTCGAATTCCTCGGTCCTCAATTCGAGATCAGACGGGATGGCTGAGCCACTATCCTCGAGGAAAGGTTCCGATTCAGCCTGTTTAATGAATTTCTCGTCACCTTTCTCCACCAGATCGACCAGATCAATCGCCTCTTCGTCCTCCATCACCGCTTCTTCATCCAGGTCATTGGAGGAAAGATCATCCAACTCAAAGTTGAGCAGCTCTTCCCCGGTATCCATTCTCTTTTCGGTGCCCTGTGCTTTATCTTTCATGATTCGACCCCTGCCTGAGAGCCTGATCTCTCGAATTAATTTAAACAAAGTTTATATTTAATAGCACAAACATGTCACACTGTCAAGTGTATCTCTAATTATGGTTAAAAGAAATCTAAAGAATCTAAATATTAAGTATCTCTCTTTTCCTTTTCCCGTGGCTATTGACGGGGAGCAAACAAACTGATAAAAGATCGAATGGATGAATTCGCTTGACGTGCGATTCAGCGGTCAATACCTAGCAGGGTGCTGAAAAACACCTTGCTCGCGGGTTGCTCAAAAACGCTTAGATACATGGCGCTCGAAATCCCGAGGAGTGAGACGTACATGAAAGTACGTCGCAATGACGAGGGATGACCCGTCCTCCGCAGTAGCACTGCCCACCCTCCGCAGTAGCAGTACTGCTACGGAGGATGGAGGGCAACGCAGTAGATGAGCGTTTTTCAGCAACCTGCAAGAAAACAGCTGCGTTTGTATTCACGTCATGGGGGCGATTAGCTCAGGTGGATAGAGCGTTGGTCTCCGGAACCAGAGGTCGCGCGTTCGAGTCGCGCATCGCCCACCAGTTCTTGTTTCGTTCCCGGGTGGTCTGGCAATGAAGTCTCGGTTCAGCTTGAAGATGATCATTTTCTGGGCCGCAGTTGTGGGCGCCCTGTATTTTGCGCTGAGCCGCCATATCGTTTTTTTCGGCTGGGAACCCAGAACCCTCCAGAAATCAAAGCTCACCCTGGAAGACACCTTCATCAGCACCACAGGCATGACCAACGAACAACTCCTGAGCAAAGAAAACTTGAGGCGGGCAGGTATTGGAGAGCTTCTGGTTCAGATGGGCAAGATCTCCGAGGAAGAGCTGGAAAGACTGATGAGCCGCTTCAAGGACTGACCTTTTCAGACCTCAAAGTCCACCCTTATTTTGAACATCTTGATAGCCGGCAGATTCCTTATCTCCATCACTCCCGTGCGCGCGGAGATTTCCTTCAGGGCCCTCTCGATGAACGACATGGCCGGGGCGATAAAGGTGAACCATATATTGTACTCATGGGTCCTGAGATAATTGTGAGTGACCCCTGGATAACCGTTCACAACTTCCACAAACCGGGCGACCTTGTCCTCAGGGACCTTTGCAGCGCAGAGGGTGCTCGTAAAGTTGAGGCGTCGTGAATCAAAGTTGGCTCCAATCCGCCGGATAATCCCCTCCTTCTTGAGCGCCTTCACCCGGGAGACAACCTCCTCCTCGCTGAGGTGAACCCGTTCCGCGATCTCTTGATACGGCCGCGGAGCAATAGGAAATTCCGTCTGGATGAAGTTGAGAATCGCCCTGTCTTTCTTATCCATGGCCGGCACCCCGGGCAGGCTGGTACATGCACAGGGGCTCTTCCGCCATGAAATCTCCCGTCCCTTCGTACGCCCTTGCCCTGCACCCTCCACAGACTTTCACGTACTCACATCGGCCGCACTTTCCCTGATAGGCGGAGAAATCCCGCAGTTTTCTGAAAACTCCGGAATTCTCCCAGACCTCCCGGAATGTTGCCCCTTTCAGGTCACCGCAGTTGAGTTCAAGGTAACCGCACGGCTGGACAATCCCCTCGTAGGAAACAAAGCAGAAGGATATGCCCCCGAGGCATCCCCTCGTCACAGCGTCGAGACCATGGGTCTCGTAAGTCACTTTTTCACCCCTCTTGTGTGCTTCCTGGCGTAGCACCCTGTAGAAATGAGGGGCACAGGTCGCCTTGAGATGGATGGGGACCTTTCTCTGCATGTCGTTGAACCAGAGAAGGATTTTCTCGTATTCCAAAGCATCGATCTCCTGGTTCGTCAATTCCTTGGCGCGGCCTGTGGGGACCAACAAGAAAATATGGTGGGCTGCGGCACCCATCCGGATGACGGAGTCGAGTATGTCTTGAGCCTGTTCGATATTGTGTCGGGTGATCGTCGTGTTGGCCTGGAATTCGACGCCTGCCTTTTTGAGCACCTCGATGCCCTGGAGCGAAGACCGGTAGGCGCCTTGGACTTTCCTGAACCGATCATGGTCTTCAGCGTTCGCACCGTCGAGGGAAACGCTCACGCGCTGGATTCCCGAGGCTTTTATTTTTTCAGCAATCTCGGGTGTCACGAGAGTCCCGTTGATGGCCATCACCATTCTCAAGCCCAATCGGGTTCCGTGAAGGGCGAGATCGAAGATATCCTTTCGCAGCAGGGGCTCACCACCGGTGAGGATGACAATGGGCTTGCCGACATCCGCGATCTGATCGAGAATTTCAAAGCCTTTCTCTGTGCTCAGCTCGCCGGGATAAGGGCCTCGTTCCGCCGCGGCCCTGCAGTGGACACAATTGAGGTTGCAGCTTCGAGTGACCTCCCAAGCCACCAGGCGCGGTGCTGAACTCTCCTGTGGATGAACTCTGTTCATGTTTTTGTCGATATCCCCACTATCCAATCCTGCAAATCCGAAATTCGAATTTCGAAATCCGAAACAAATTCAAATCACCAAAATTGTGAAGCTCCAAACAGAAACCTTAGGGACAATGCTTTCATTTCGGTCATTGAGTTTTTGAATTTTGGATTTGTTTCGAGTTTCGAATTTCACGCTTCGGATTTCCTAAGTCAAAACATCGGGAGGCGACTCGATGCACCCGCGCCCGTCTCACATCCTGTTTTTGTTCAGAATCAGCGCGGCCTCTTTTGCGAAATAAGTCAGGATCAGGTCAGCCCCCGCCCTTTTGATCGACGTGAGAACCTCCATCATCGCCCTTTCGCCGTCCAGCCAGCCCTTCTCCGCCGCCGCTTTGAGCATCGCGTATTCGCCGCTCACGTTATAGGCGGCCACAGGAATCAGGCTCTCTTCGCGCACCCTTCGGATGATATCCAGGTATGGAAGAGCCGGTTTGACCATGATCATGTCCGCACCCTCTTCGATGTCCAGTATCGCTTCCTTGATCGCCTCCAGGGCATTCGGGGGATCCATCTGATACCCTGCCCGGTCCCCGAATTGAGGCGCGGAATCCGCAGCCTCCCTGAAGGGCCCGTAAAACGCCGAAGCGTACTTCACCGCATAGGAAAGGATACCCGCCTCCGTGAACCCTTCCCTGTCGAGGGCGGCTCGGATCGCTCCAACCCTGCCGTCCATCATGTCGGAGGGCGCTACAAAATCAGCCCCTGCCCTGACGTGGCTGACCGCCTGACGGGCCAGCAATTCAAGGGTCTCGTCGTTGTCCACCCGGCCATCCTTGATGGCGCCGCAGTGGCCGTGATCCGTGTACTCGCAAAGACACACATCCGTCATCACGACCATCCCGGGCACCTTCTCCTTGATGGCCGCCACCGCCCTCTGCACCACCCCTTCCGCAGCCCATGATTCACTGCCCAGGGCATCTTTCTTTTGAGGGATTCCAAAGAGAATGACGGAGGGAATGCCGAGACCCCAAATGTCCGCCGCCTCTTTTGCGATCGCGTCCGCAGAAAACTGGTACTGGCCAGGCATGGAAACGATGGGGTCTTTCAAGCCTTTGCCGTATTTCACGAAAAGCGGGTAGATGAAATCTTTGATGGAGAGAGACGTTTCTCTCACCATTTCCCTGAGCGTCTTGGTTTTCCTGAGTCGGCGCGGACGGATGATCATGGGGCACCCTCTTCATTGATCATTTGTCATTGATCAGTGGTCCTTGATTCTTTTCAGGTCGCTGGTTATTCGTTCTCCGACGGTTATCGTCATGAAGTCCTTGGAGTACTGGAGTACTGGAGTGTTGGAGTAATGGGTTAAACCCAACACTCCAGTACTCCAACACTCCATTCTTTATGATCCTTCCCCCTTCTTTTTCTTCGAACTTCAGGCACTTTAGCGCGCTTCAGACACTTTAGGCACTTTCTTGGCGCCTATCTCCTCGTCCGTGAGATAGCAGGCTGGATCAGGGGCCCAGAGATCGCCCGTGGCTGCTTCGGCCCTCACCCTGAAATTACCGCCGCACACATCCAGCCACCGGCAAACGGCACACCGGCCCTTGACGTGCCTCTTCTTTTCCTTGAGCATGGCCATGAGGGGGTTCGACACATCTGTCCATATGTCGCTAAAGGGTCTCTCCCTGACGTTGCCGAAGCTGAAATGCCTCCAGAATTGGTCGGCATGGACGGATCCATCCCAGCTGACGCACGCAATGCCCCTTCCCGAGCTGTTGCCTTCGTTCATCTTAAGGAGTTCCAGGACCTCTGCCCCCCTTCCGCTGTTCTCTTTTCGCATTCTCAGGTACAGATACGGGCCGTCGGCGTGGTTATCCACGGTCAAGACCTCTTTGGGCGTGCCCCTGTCGTGGAGCGCCTTGGTCCTGTCGATGATGAGGTCCACAACCTTCCGTGTCTCCCCGTGGTCCAGATCATGATCCATCAGGTTTGATCCCCGCCCCGCGTAAACGAGATGATAGAAGCAGACCCTGGGGATATCCTCTTTTTCAAGAAGGTCGAAAATACGGGGCACTTCCTTCACATTCATCCTGTTCAGGGTGAATCGGAGGCCCACTTTGATCCCAGCTTCCCGGCAATTCCTTATGCCGGCCAGGGCATCCCTGAAGGCTCCCTTTTTCCCCCTGAACCGGTCATTCACCTCTTCCAGCCCGTCCAGGCTGACCCCGACATAAGAGAGGCCCACCTTTTTCAGTTCCTTGGCCGTCTCCGGCGTGATCAGGGTGCCGTTCGTGGATATGACGGCTCTCATTCCGTGATCAACCGCGTACCTGGCCAGTTCCAAAAGGTCCGGCCGCACCAAAGGCTCTCCCCCTGAGAAAAGCACCACGGGAACGCCGAAATCCGCCAGATCATCCAAAAGGCCGAAAGACTCTTTTCTGGTGAGTTCTTTCTGGTGCCTCCTCTCCGTGGCATGGGCATAGCAGTGCACGCACTTCAGGTTGCATGCCCTGGTAACATTCCAAACCACCACCGGCTTCTTGTCCATGGAAAATTGGAGCAGATGGGAGGGGAGGTCAGCAGACCTTCTTCCGTAGCGGAGCGCATCGGAGGGCTCAACCGTGCCACAATAAAGCTTTGAAATACCGATCATGCATTATCTCAACGGTCGTATCTCCCGTCAGGAGGGCGCGGCGCCCCCTACCCCCTTCTGGGGAGGTCCCGGTCGTCTTCCTTCCGGTAATACCTCTTGACGAGATCATTGATGTATCTGTCCATGTCGAGCACCGCATCCCGGGTGATGACGAAATGGTCCAGGTCGGAGCGGTCTCTGACGAGCTTCAACCCGTATTCCAGTTTCTTGGCGAGCTGGAATGCGAGAGCGCCCGCTTCATGCCCGGTTTCAATCGCCCTCGATATCAACTCATCAATCGCCCCCTCGTCAAAGCTCAACCTTATCTCGAGCTCACTGACCAGGGACGCCTCTTCCATCTTGATCTGCTTGTGCATCGCCACGAAATCATCAAAAGCTGAATTGATATCCGTATTGTTTCTTGTGTACATCTGCGCGATCAGCTGGCTCCTCGTCTCATTGATATCCACGCCAGAGAGCCGGTGGAAGTCTTTCGCCTTCTTGGCAACAAAGGTTTTCACCTTTTCGAGCTCCCTCTGCTCGGCCCTGGCATACCTCCCCTGCCATTGCGGATCGTTATAATGCTTCTCTTTGAGCGCCACGAGTTCAGCCTCGGGATTGTCCACCATCTCCGGAGTGACCAGGAGTCTTCGGATGGAAGTGGAGGGAAGATGCTTCTCAAAAAGAATCAGGACTTTTTCTATGGCGGCGACGAGTCCGCGAGCGCCCGTCTTCTCTTGGGAAGCGAGCTCCGCGATTTTTTCTATCGCTTTATCCTCGAATTTGATGTCAATACCGTATGCGCCGAAATCCTGTTTTTTGCTCAGAAGAATCGGGTTGTTCGGGTTGTTCAGGATTTCCACCAGGTCCTCCTTGCTCAGCTCGTCAAAGACAACGATCACCGGCAGACGGCCGACGAATTCCGACTCAAACCCGAATTCCACGAGGTCCTGGGCCGACACCTCCCTTAAGATCTCCCAAGGGATCTCGGTGGACCTGACATCCGCCTCAAACCCGATGCCCTGTTTCTGAAGCCGTTTCTTGATGATGTTCGCCAGTTCGCCGAAAGCCCCGCTCATGATGAACAGGATGTTCTTGGTGTTGACGACCCTTTTTTCTTTCTTGCCGGTGCGCCGGAAGTGCTCGATCGCCTGGATCTGTGAAACCGCGTCATGGGGGACCTTGAGGTCCACCTCGGTCTCCTCCATCGGTTTGAGCAAGGCCCTCTGCACCCCTGTCCTGGATACGTCGTGACCGATGATGTTCTTCGCCGAAGCGATCTTGTCTATTTCGTCTACGTAGATAATCCCATTTTCCGCCAGGCTGATGTCATCGCCCGCTTCATAAACGAGGTCCCTCACCAGGTCTTCCACGTCTCCACCCACATACCCGGTCTCGCTGAACTTGGTCGCATCCCCTTTGACAAAAGGAACCCCGAGTTTTTGTGCGATCAATTTCACGATGTATGTTTTGCCCACACCCGTGGGCCCGATCATGAGGACATTGTTTTTGATCATCCCCACACCGGCACTTTTTTTCTTGCCGGAAGCCTTCTTGTTGACGTGCTTCACCCTGTTGAAATGGGTACAGATTTTGGTAGCCAGGACCGCTTTGGCCCTGTTTTGTTTGATGACGAAACTATCCAAGAAAGCTTCCAGTTCCTCGGGAAGCATGTCGAAATTGGGCGCTGAAGTCTTCTTGCCTCCTGACTTGGATTCGTCTGTGCTCAGTTCCTGGGCCTTGGGAAAA
>JAGUZM010000132.1 GCA_020060805.1 Deltaproteobacteria bacterium
CGGCCGATGTGTCACCCACTCCAGGTTCGGCGACCGGGAAATGCGAGCCCTGAGCGACAAGACCCATGTGCTGATCTCGCTGGATGACAAAGAGTCTCTGTCAAGGATCCCCTTCCTGGCCAAGGATGCGGTGGTCCTCTTCGACAACAGGCCTCCGTCTTACGTGGATGAGGCGCATTCTATCGCAGGTCATGTGGAACCGGATGTGCGCCTCTTCGGGATGCCCTTTACAGAGCTTGCCGCCGGAGCCTCGGGGACCACCAGGGGAAAAAACCTCGCCGCCCTTGGAGGGTTTGCCGCGCTTTTCACCGTGCCCGCGGAAAGCTTCCATGACGCCATCACCAAGAAATTCTCCGGGAAAGGGGAAAAGATACTGGAGGCGAACCTCAAAAGCTTTGATGCCGGATACCGCCACGGGAAGGAGGCGTTTGAGGGCCGCCTCATGGACGCCCTTGCACTGCCGGAAAGGGCGGGTGAGGAGGGGAAAATCCTCATTTCAGGGAATGAAGCCATCGCCAAGGGAGCCCTCGACGGGGGACTCCAACTCTACTTCGGGTACCCCATCACGCCCGCAACCCCCATCATGGAGTACCTGGCAAAAGCCTTGCCCAAGCGGAACGGAAGGGTCCTCCAGATGGAAGACGAGATCGCCTCCATCGGCGCTGTGCTGGGGAGTTTTTTTGCGGGCAAAAGGGCGATGACAGCGACCTCCGGTCCCGGGTTTGCCCTCATGACGGAACTGATCACCCATGGGGTCATGTCCGAAACCCCGGCGGTGATCGTAAACGCCCAAAGAGGGGGCCCTGCCACAGGGCTGCCGAGCAAAACCGAACAGTCCGACCTTCACGCAGCGGTCTTCGGCGGGCCCGGGGATTCACCGCGCATCGTGATCGCGCCGACGGATGTGAAAGAGTGCTACGACTACACCCTCAGAAGCTTTCAGCTCGCTGAAAAGTATCAAACGCCGGTCATCGTTCTCACGGACTTTTTCCTGGACAACCGGGTGGAAAAAGTGGCCATGCCCAAGCCCAGGGACGAGGACCGGGCGGACTGGAACGTGTATCCGGAGGATGGGAGCCGCGGGCGGTATGAAAGGTTCAGGATCACGGAAACAGGGATTTCCCCTCGGGCTATACCGGGGATGGAGGGGTACCAATTCAGTGCCACGGGGCTGGAGCACAAGGAGAACGGAACACCGGACTACTCATCGGAAAACCACATGAAAATGACGGAAAAGAGACATCGGAAAATCTACGGGGCCCTTCACGACCTGCCGGCGCCCGAGGAGTTCGGCAGCGGAGAAAGGCTTCGTGTGGGTGTGATCGCCTGGGGTTCCACATTCGGCTCGGCCCTGGAGGCTGCGCTCATGGCGCAGGAAAAGGGTCTTCCTGTAGGGGCTATGAAAGTCACCTCGATTTTTCCGTACCATGCTGCGGTAATCCGGCGGTTCATGGACCGGTGCGACGAGGTTTTGATACCCGAGCTTAACTATGAAGGGCAACTCGCGAACCTGATCGGTCATCTTCACAAGAAAGACGTCATCAGGCTGAACAGGGCCACGGGCACGCCCATGCCGCCGTCGTTGATCTTGGAGAAAATTGAGGCGATTATCGGGGAGAAATGATATTTGCGGGTTGCATGCAGCAGGTTGTCGGCGGTCCGTCGTCCGTGGTCAGTTGTCCGTCGGAACGACATCCTGAGGTCGTGAATGGAGAAACGATAATCCGCAAGCACCGGAGAACAGACAACGGGCAACGGACATCAGGTGCGAAGACAGAGGCGGTGAGGTCAAGGGTTGCTCATGGATTTTTGCAGGGTTGAAATATGAAGACATCCGGTAAAGTGCTAGCCGAGCAGGTGAAGCAAATCGGAGAATCAAAAGTGTTCTCCATTCGATCTGAGAGCCTTCCCACCTGGTGCCCCGGGTGCGGCTATTTTGGCATCCATCAGGGCCTGAACAACGCGATCCAGCGCCTCAACCTGCCCCATCATAAAGTCATCACCGTCTCAGGCATCGGCTGTGCAGGGAGGTATCCGTTTTTTACCGACACCTACGGTCTGCACACTGTTCATGGAAGGGCCTTGCCCGTTTCCACGGGGGTCAAGCTGGCCAACCCCGAGCTCACCGTCATCGCGGTGGGCGGGGACGGAGACGGTCTGGGGATCGGGGGAGGCCACCTGCCCCATATCTGCCGGCGAAACATTGACGTGAACTACTTGCTTTTTGACAACTCCATCTATGGTCTCACTAAAGGCCAGCCCTCTCCCTCGTCTCCCGTGGGTCTCAAGACAAAGGCATCACCCGAGGGTAACAAGGATGAGCCTCTGAACGGGACGCTCATGGCCCTATCCTATGGGGCAAGTTTTGTGGCTCGCCTTTTTGCGGGTGATCCGGAGGGGATTACAGAGGCTCTGGTTCGAGGGATTCAACACAGAGGCTTTTCTTTTTTCCACCTCTACACGTCCTGCGTCACCTTTGACAAGCAGTTCAAGACCTGGGAAAATCTCAAAAAGTGGGTCCACCCCCTACCCAAGGACCATGATTCATCCAACCTGAAACAGGCGATCCATCAAGCCCTCGACGATCCCTTCAGTTTGGGAATTCTGTATGAGAAGGTGAAGGGTGATGGGTAATGAGTGAGGAGTAAGAGGAATCGGAGGGATGGAGTATTGGAGTGATGGAGTGATGCAAAGGCCTTCTCAGAGCACATCTAGTACCTCGGTGCACCAGTGCTCCAACACTCCAGCACTCCATTGCTCCAGCCTTCCAGAACCTGAATCGTGGTGACAGGACGACACTCTCAACTTCAAACTTCATTGAGGTTCTATCATGGCGAAAAACTTGACACACAAAATACTGGAGGCCCACCTCGTCGAAGGCAAATTGATCCCGGGCGAGGAAATCGGCATCCGAATCGACCACACCCTGCTTCAGGATGCGACCGGAACGATGGCGGTCCTGGAATTCGAATCCCTCGGAATGGATGCGGTGAAGGTCGAGCTGGCGGCCCAGTACGTGGATCACAACATCCTCCAGACGGATAACAAGAATGCGGATGACCACATCTTTCTCCAAACAGCGTGCAGCCGGTACGGGATTCACTTCAGCCCGCCCGGGAACGGCATTTCTCATCAGGTCCACATGGAACGATTCGGGGTCCCCGGCAAGACCCTTTTGGGCGCAGACAGCCATACCCCGGGCGCGGCAGGGGTATCCATGCTCGGGATCGGAGCAGGGGGTTTGGACGTTGCCCTGGCCATGGCAGGGCAACCTTATCATCTCCCATGCCCGAAAGTGCTCGGCGTCAGGCTGACAGGCAAACTCTCGGATTGGGTGAGCGCCAAGGACGTGATCCTGGAGATGCTTCGCCGCCACGACGTGAAGGGTTGTGTCGGAAAGATCATCGAATACTATGGCCCGGGGGTGAAAGCCCTCTCTGCCACGGACAGGGAAACCATCGGCAACATGGGGACGGAGCTGGGGGCGACGAGCACGGTTTTCCCCTCGGATGAAAACACCCGGGTCTATTTGGAAGCCCATGACAGGGGTGATGTCTGGCGTGAGCTCCGGGCGGACGACGGGGCGGAATACGACGAGCACGATGAGATCGACCTCTCCAAGCTCGAGCCGCTCATTGCATGCCCCTCCTCCCCCGGCAATGTGAAGCCTGTGCGAGAGGTGGCAGGCCTAAGGGTGGACCAAGTGATCATCGGAAGCAGCGTCAATTCCTCTTTTCGCGACCTCATGGTGGTGGCGAAGATCATGGAGGGCCGTCACCGCCACCGCAACACCTCTTTTAACATCAACCCCGGGAGCAGAGAGGTCCTGGAAAATGCAGCCCAGCACGGCGGAGTGATTTCACTCCTCAAGGCCGGGGCACGGATTCACGAATCCGGCTGCCTCGGGTGTATCGGCATGGGGCAGGCTCCGGGAACAGGGCAGGTGAGTCTTCGCACCTTCCCCAGGAACTTTCCGGGCCGCTCAGGGACAAAAGACGACCGCGTCTACCTCTGCTCCCCGGAGACGGGCGCTGCTGCGGTCTTGAAGGGGGTCATCACAGACCCGAGAGACCTGGGAAAAGAGATGCCCTATCCCCGCATCAAAGATCCGGAGAAATACACCGTGGACCAGGGGGCCATTATCTATCCGACAGCTGAGCTGAGAAACACGGAGATCGTCAGAGGGCCCAACATAAAGCCTCTTCCGAAAATGGATCCCCTTCCCGAAACCCTGAGCGCGGAAGTGGTGATCAGGGTGGGGGATAACATCACCACAGATGCCATCATGCCGGCGGGAAGCAGGATCCTGCCCCTTCGCTCCAACATCGAGGCGATCAGCGAATTCGTCTTCTACCAGATCGACCCTGACTTCTCCCGGCAATGCCGGGAAAAGGAGAACATCGTCGTTATCGGGGGAGAGAACTACGGCCAGGGTTCGAGTCGCGAGCACGCGGCCCTGGCGCCCCGGCATCTCGGGGTACGGGTCAAGATTGCCAAGAGCTTTGCGAGAATCCACAAGGCGAATTTGTGCAACTTCGGGATCATTCCCCTCACTTTCAAGGATCCCGGGGATTACGAGCGCTTCAGCAAAGGAACGAAAGTCACTCTCCCCAACGTGAGGGAGAGGATCGAAAGAGGGGATGAAGAAATTCCTGTCGAGGTGGAGGGGCTTCGCGTGGTCACCCTCCTCGACGTCTCTGAGAGACAGCGCAAACACCTCCTGGCAGGGGGAACGCTGAATTACGTGAAGAAGCAACTAAAGGGTGCCTAAAGCGACGAAAGCGAGCGAAGAGGCCGAATACGGTGAACAAAAGGGGTGATGGAGGTTCGGAGTGTTGGAGTATTGCCCGGAAAGAAGGGGCACACCATCGCTCCAGCGCTCCATGACCCCAATACTCCATTTTTCGAGGAGGGCAAGATGGCACAGGTGGTGAGCGTGAAAAATACCGGGCTGAGGGGTGTCACAGTTGCTGACACCAAGATCAGCTTTATTGACGGGGAAAAAGGGGTTTTGATCTACCGGGGCTATCGCATCGAGGATCTCGCCGAGCATTCCACGTTCATGGAAGTGGCCCACTTGCTCCTGAACGGAAACCTCCCCGAGCAAAAGGAGTCTGAGGCCTTTGAAAAGCAGGTGAGGGAGGCGCGAGAAATCCCCGAATACCTACGCGAGAGTTTGAGGAAATGGCCCAAGGATGCAAAGCCGATGGATGTGTTGCAGGCTTCGGTTCCCCTCCTCGCCATGGCTGACCCTGATCTGCTCGGTGACGGGAGGGAGGCGAACGCGAGAATGGCCGTTCGCCTCATCGCGAGGTTACCCGCCGTTGTCGCTGCCTGGCACAGGATAAGGAACAGGTTGGAACCCCTACCCCCGGATCGAGACCTCAGTCATGCAGCCAACTTCCTTTATCAACTGCACGGGAAAAAGCCGGACGAGGAAACAGCCCGGTACCTGGATATCTGCCTCATCCTCCATGCAGACCACACGTTTAACGCTTCCACCTTTGCCTGCCGTGAAGTGGTTTCCACCCGGGCGCACATGTATGCGGGTGTGGCCGCGGGTATTGGGGCCCTTTCCGGAAGCCTCCATGGGGGGGCGAACGCGGAGGTGATGAAAATGCTCCTGGAACTGGAATCAGAGAAAGATATACCGGGGTGGGTGAAGGGCCGGCTTGAGAAAGGCGAGAGGATCATGGGCATGGGCCACGCCGTGTACAAGACCATGGATCCCCGCGCCAAGTACCTGAAGCAGATGGCGAAGGGGCTTGCGGAAAAAGCCGGGGAGAAATGGCACGACCTCTCATCCCAGGTCGAAAAAGCGGGCCTCGAAGAATTCCGGCGGAGAGGAAAGACGGAGATCCAGCCTAACGTGGACTTCTACAGCGCGCCCGTGTATCACATGATGGGTATTCCCAGGGATCTCATGACCCCTATTTTTGCCATATCCAGGGTGTCCGGGTGGTGCAGCCATGTGATTGAGGAGAAATTCGCTGAAGCCCAGGAGAAGCCCGCCCTTTACCGGCCGCAGGCCGAGTACGTGGGCAACTACTGCGGGTTGCTGGGGTGCGAGTATGAACCCATGGACCGGCGACAGAAGAGACAATGACAGCGGACGGCCGACCGCCGAGCGCGGGCGAAATGCCAGTAAGACAAGAAATCCATCACGAAAACACGAAACAGACACATTAGCAGGTCGCTGAAAAGCCCCTGCTCGCCGGCTGCTCAAAAACACCTAGATACAAGGCGCCTGAAATCCCGAGGAGCGAGGCGTACATGTAAGTACGCCGCAGCGACGAGGGATGACCCGTCCTCCGCAGTAGCACTGCTACGGAGGATGGAGGATAACGCAGGAGATGGGTGTTTTTCAGCAGCCTGTTAGAGGAATTCCTGGACGGGGTGCCATATGTCATACCGCGAAG
>JAGUZM010000387.1 GCA_020060805.1 Deltaproteobacteria bacterium
GAGGATGCGGATTTCGAATCGTGGGAGAGAACGATGGCGGTCAACCTTCGCAGCGCGTTTCTTTGCTCCAGAAGTGCGGCCCTGATCATGAGAAAGCAGGGGGAAGGGAAGATCATCAATATCACCTCAGGGCTTGGCCAGATGCCTTTTCCGAGGTTCTGCGCCTACGGGGTATCCAAAGCAGGGGTGATCCAGATGACCCGGTCTCTGGCGGAGGAGCTGAGAGAGTTCGGTATCCAGGTCAATGCGATCGATCCCGGGGTGATGAACACCAAAATGCAGGAAGAGGTGAGAAGCCTCGGGCCGTCTGTTCTCGGGCCCGCGATCCATGATCGCTTCGTGCTGTACAAAGCGAGAGGGGAGCTGAAAGCCCCTTCCCTGGTGGCCTCCGTGGCCGTGTTTCTAGCCTCATCGGAGGCGGATCATCTCTCGGGTTACGTCGCCGGCCTTGATCAGTATAAAGCCTTGGGCTGGCGACCCTAGCAACGAAAGAAACGGCGCCCATGCCGACCGGAAGGATCGCTTCGCTTGAGGCAACTGCTTTTGTTTTTTCCCCCGAGGGCTGCTTGCAGCCCGCTCCTTAAGCGAAGCGGTCCTCGAGCACCAGGGAACCTGGTGCGCTCCTCGAATGCCGCTTAAGCGGCATGCTCCTCAAGTCTTGCCCTGGCAAGACGCTCCTCCACTGAGCGCTCCTCAAGCCCCTCCCTCACAGACGGGCTCGTCTCGAGATGATCCGATCTCATACTCAAACATATCTGTTGGGGGAGTAGTAAAGCTGAAAAAGGGCTAAAAATAGGGCTCAAAAGGGGTTTTCACCTCATTTTGTTGTTGCAATCTTCATTCGATTCGACTAGTGTTTGCGAGCAGTTTAAGAGTTTTTTATTCATCGATTCTTTTAGAAAGGAGGGGAGGAGTAGATGAACAAGGCAGATCTGGTCAACGAGGTGGCTAAGGTGGTAACCACCAAGAAGGCGGCCCAGGATGCCGTAGATGCCGTCATTTCGAGCATTACGAAGGCATTGAAAAAGAAAGAGGCGGTCACCCTGGTAGGCTTCGGAACGTTCAAGGTGGGCAAGAGGAAAGCACGAACAGGCAGGAATCCGAGAACCGGACAAGCGATCAAAATCGCGGCGAAGAAAGTGCCGAGATTCGTCCCTGGCAAGGCGTTGAAAGACGCGATCAAGTGAGCAGGCTCAACAGAACTTCTGGAGCCCTCGTCGGGAAGAGACCAGCCTGATGAGGGCTTTTTATTTCGTGTTTTCGTGATTCTGTTTTGTGTTTGCTTTCCTAATTTTAGCAATACGGGTCCATGTGCATTTTCTCAAAGCCATATCTAAGTCTTTCCGGGGCGGCGACCCGATAATTCCGGAATTTGACGTAATGCCGGGAGACTGATAGGGGTTCAGAAGAGCAAACTCCGGAATATTGGGTCGCAAGAGGCTTCTAGTCACCTGGGGACTGGAGATATGGCCTTTCGAAAACGGCCATGCCCCCGTTTCATGAGGCTGTTAACCTTTTCGTTATTTGTCTTTTTCGTTGCTCCGTTTTTGTTTTTCGAACTTTAGGCACTTTCTTCTCCTTCTCATGCTCCGGACCATCCTTCCATTCAAAGCGGTGTTCTGCATCGTGGTAGCTCTAGCATTAAGTCCCACCGCGCTCCTGTGGGGGCTGGAGCTCAGCCGTATCGAGACCGAGGATATCACCGTCCTGTACGCCGAAGGCCTTTACGGAGGTGCGGTGGAGGTTCTGGAGATCTATCCCCAGGTCAAAGAGGACCTGGAAAAAACATTGCGCCAGAAGATCGCCTTCAAGCCCACGGTGATCCTGATCAGGGATGGGGAGGTTCTCCAGAAAATGACGGATAGCTCTTCGGTCGTCGCTTTCGCCGTCCCAGAAAGAAACATCATGGTCATTGACCATTCCCGGATGAATGTTGATCCCTTCACGATCGGGTTGACGATGAAACACGAACTCTGCCACCTCCTGCTCCATCAGATGGCGAAGAAAGGGGCGATCCCCAGGTGGCTCGGCGAGGGGATCGCCCAGTGGGTGAGCGCAGGCATATCGGAGATGGTGGTGAGCGAGAAAAGGTCCCGGTTGAATGAGGCGATCCTCTCGGGAAAAAGCCTCAACATGAGAGCCCTGGTGGAGGATTTTCCAAGGGACAAGGAATCCCTGTATCTTGCCTACGAAGCGAGCAAGAGCATGGTCGCCTACATGATCGATAGATTCGGGATGGAGGGTATTATCCGGGTTCTGGACCATATCAGAGAGGGGGAGGAATGGGAGAGGGCCATCAGCAAAGCCCTCTTGATCTCCTTTGACGAACTTCAGGAAAGCTGGCACGATGATCTCAAGAAAAAGTTGACCTGGTACACCTACCTGATCAACAATCTGTATGAAATCCTCTTTTTCCTGGCAGCCCTGTTTGCGATGATTGCTTTTGTCAGGGCTTACATCCGGAAGAGGGCTTACATGAAGGAGCCGGAGGATGACGAAAGCGCGAGTGGACAGGGGGAGCTGTGAGCAGGGAGCACAGAGGACAGAAGACAGAGGGCGGAGGACAAAAAACAGAAGTCAGCAGCCAGGAGTCAGAAAGGGAAGGTGATGAGTGATGGGTAGAAGAGAGTGCACTTCGCACTTTAGGCACTTTATTCCGTGTTTTCGTGTTTGTGTTTTTGTTTTGGTTTTTATAACTTTAGGCACTTCGAACTTTAGACACTTTAGGCACTTTCATTGCTGTCCAAAATAAATCTCGATTGTGTATTGAGCCATTGAGTTTTCAATAGGTTACGGGTCCAGAACGGACCATTCACGGTTCAGGTTGTCCC